>DALZ01000033.1 GCA_002496955.1 Euryarchaeota archaeon UBA128
GTCCATCTGAATCATTGCAACATGTGAATGGTCGACAACTCTTATGTGAAGACTGTTTTCTTTAAAATCAAACTTTGCGTCTTCGACAACGGCTTTCAACGTATCCAAAATCTTGCTCATCAGGTCTAATCGGGCTGTGACGTTCAACATGAGATAGCACCCCTCTCTAAAAATCACTTCACTTTCGACGGCTTATGAACTTACCATACCAATACAGACTATTGCACTCGAATTCCATACAAAAAATGATGATAGAACTAGGTGCTGTTTGCTAATCAAATAAGCCCTCGGATTCATAACGGAGTCTTGGGTGGAATTGCTATGGGCGCCAATGTTGAACCGTTGTTGAAGGATGATGGTCAGCCTTACACAGCTGCTGTACTGATTCCAACTATCAACAATGCAGACGAATTGGAAATCGTCTTAGAGAGATTATCAAAGCAGACATATCCACACTTTGAAATTGTTATTGCGGATTCGAAATCAAAAGATCATACCAAAGAAGTCTGTAAAAAATATGGTGCAACATGGCTCGATGATTCATCCAACAACCGTGCAGACGCATGTAATTTTGCGCTAAGACAAATGGATCATGATTTGGTTTTATTCACAGATGATGATACAATCCCTCCACTTGACTGGGTGGAGAAACTGATTCGCTGGTTCAAAGACCCCGCTGTTGGCGCGGTAGGTGGGCCCAATTTTGCTCCAGACGATGATTCATTTGGGGCCAAATGTGCTGATGTCGCATTCTGTACTAAATTCATGACCGCCGGTACGCGCTATGGCGCCCAACCAAAGGGTGAACTAGTTCCAATTTCGCACAATCCGGGTGTTAACTGCGCTCACAGAATGGCCAATTTGAGGGAAGTCGATTTCTTTGAAGAAGGTTGTATTGGCGCCGAAGACGTCGTGCTTGACGCAAAAATTCAACGCAAGGGCCACAAGCTATTCATCGACCCATCAAATGTTATGCCGCATCGCCGACGTGTGCCGTTCAGACCATATATGAAACAAATGCGCAATTACGGATATACTAGGATGGTTGCCAACAAGCGTTGGCCAGAGATTTCTCGTTGGCCCCATACCGCAATTGGATGGTTTCCACCACTAGTCGTATTTTCCGTCATTGCAGTAATCTACGGGTTGCTGTCGGGTGGAGCTGCTGATGAATATTGGTTGACCGTATCAGGAGAATGGACAATACCTCGAATTGCCTTCCACGGGATTGGCGGATTGATGTTGCTGTATGTAGGAATATGTTGGCTTGGTGCCGCAATTGGCACTTCCCCTCACAAAAGCATTGGAACAGTTTTCCTTGCTCCATTATTCGTATTTTTAGCCCAGTGGGCATATGGGCAGGGTGTAATCAAAGCCTGGAGAGAGATAAGCAAAACTGGTGGTAAAGCCGGTGTTGGACACCAAATTGATGACCGTACCCGTACTGTTTGACAAACGTCGAAAAGCCGGTTTTTTGCCAAGATTTTGCCGCAACTGCTTAGTTAGATGAGAGTGGCCGCCACTGATATGAGCGGCCTATCTTTTATTGAAAGGTTGGCCGCATTGGATAAACCTGATGAGGCTAATGATACTGAACAGATATGGATGATAATCCGTACGTTTCTAGGCATAATTAGGGTGTTAATTTTTATCTCAATCATAGTCATTGCCGAGATGTTGGAGGAGATTTTCATCGCTAATCTTAGTTTGGCAGTGTGGTCACTAATTGTCGGAATACCCCTTTTCGTTTTGATCTCGTCAATGATAATTTTGGGCAATAAGAAATTCCTTAATGATTCAAAAAAATCACCGAAAACTGCAGTTCTACGGCCGATTATGGAGAGAGTCTAATCACAAGCCAGCCATGTCACCGGTTTGAATTGTCCATTGGCTAGCATATATTCCATTGGCCGCTACTAATTCATCATGCTTGCCTCGTTCGACAACAACTCCATCCACCATTGATAGGATTTCGTCGGCATTTCTAATCGTGCTCAAACGATGTGCTACTGCAAGAGTTGCCCTATCGTTGCCACTGGCGATTAGATTCTCCTGTATTCGACGTTCTGTCTCGGCGTCTAAAGCACTCGATGCCTCATCTAATATCAATAATGAAGGTTGTTTCAATAATGCTCTGGCGAGTGAAACTCTAGCTCGTTGCCCACCAGATAACTTCGCTCCTCGATCGCCAACCATAGTGTCCAAACCTTGCTCTAGGTCTTCGATAAATTCCCATGCACCCGCCAACTTTAATGCAGTTCGTAATTCCTCCTCATCTGCGGTTTGGTTATAGATTACATTGTCCTTTACAGAGCCGTAAAATAGGAATGGTTCTTGACTGACAAAGCCGATTTTGTCTCTTACAGATTCTAAGGTGTAGTCGGTAATAGATACTCCGTTGACTAGTACATCTCCGCTGTCAGGAGTATAGTATCGCATTAATAGCTTCAAAATAGTGGTCTTTCCAGCGCCCGTATGGCCCATTATACCCAAGAAATCTCCTCCTTCAGCCTTGAAAGAAATACCACTAAGCACGGGAACTGTGGTGTTTGGATAGGTGAAATGTACATCTTTGAATTCTAGTGAATGTATCTTTTCTGTCAATTCTTTTGCGTCATCCTTGTCGAAAATCTCAGGCTCCAAGTCTACTACTGCGAACACTCTGCGAGCGGCGGCTTCGCCTCTTTGCAACTGATTTATTAGAATGCCAAAGATAAATAGCGGCATGGTCATTCTAGTACTGATTAACAGAAAAGTGACTAACTGGCCCGTGGTAATATCGCCGCTACCTGCTAGAGAGCCTCCAACTGAGACAAGTAAGCCAAACGCAATACCGGCGATTGCATAAATCATCGGAACGAAGCGGTTTCGGTCTTGGCTAGCGCCGATAGCCTGGTCACGATAAGCGCCTGATTCCCGATCAACTCGATTTGATTCCCAATCTTGTGCATTGTAGGCTTGAACCACCGAAATTCCCGAAATTAGATTTTCCAATACTGCAGTGATGTCCCCTGTTGATTCACGTTGTTGGCGATATTTACGCTGAACTCTAGTTGAAAACCAGTATACAAGCGGGACGATTAAAATAAGGGGCCCGAATAATACTGCAGCCAATTTCCATGACATCAAAACAAGAATCACAAATGCCGTCAAAAAGGTTACAACAATTCTAATTATTGACGTCGATGAATCGGCAACTACATCCTCTAATTGATTCACATCACTCGACAATACAGACATTATTTGCCCAGTTTGACGCATATCGTAGTAGGACGCTTCCATGGCGATCAACGACTTTGTTGCGTCCATGCGTAAATCGTGTTGAATCTTGTATCCCAAAGTTTGCCATGAGTACTCAGATAGGCCCTGGAAGATTGCCAAGAAAAAGAAACCGAGAAATATCAAAAATCCATAACCAACCTCAATGTTGCCCGGCAGGGCAGTTACAAAATCCTGAAGGAATTTTGGCCCACTCATGGTTTTATTGGTAAAGTAATCAATGGAGTAACCGATTGCCACGAAGGGCATCAAATCGAACATTCGTGCCATCGCATTGGAAAAGATTCCCGAAAATACTCTTCCGGGATATTTTTTGGCGTAAGGCACCACACGCCAAATCTGTCTTCCAACAATCTGCGTCTTCTCACCTTCTGCGGATGGGGACATTAAATCTCCTGACACACCCCCACCCACTTGATTTGTCATGTCTCGGGGCTTGCGGGTGAGTTTTTGAAGTCTCGTAGTGATTTCAATACAAAATTCAATCAAATCATTCATGAGGGTCCGGTTATAGTAGTGCGCTATGGCAGACCTGTCCCGACAGTCAGCACTCGTTCTTTGCGTGCTATTTCTGTTACAAATTATCGCTCCATTGGCTAGTTCAAACGGCGAAGACACACAAGATTTGGTAATTGAAACAAGTGCAGATTTGGAACTACTTGCCGCACTGGGAATTACTCCCAAGCAAACGCCTGAGTACGGTTGGCAAGCCGAAGATGAGTCGAGAGACACCATTTTTCTGCTGTACAGAGATGCTGCAACTATTGCTCCAGAAGAATGGCAGGAATATACTGGCCAAAGTGATGTTTTGACTGGTTGGTACTTCTTAACCCATGATTTTCCAATACCAACAGAGTGGTGGTATGAACTCAACAGCAAAGGAATTGATTGTTTCACATATGTCAGCCCGGGCGGTTTTCATTGCCACCTTGCTGGACATACTACTCAACAACTGGAACAGTTAATGGTAACAGGAATTACTAAAATGGACCCATCTGACAAAATAGCAACTGACCTCGTTAGAGGTTTACTCGGCAAAACAATGTCAGTTCCTAATCCAAATGTTGAGTTCGGTCAGGCCACCGTTACTGCCGTGCTAACTAGCGATGAGTTGCCCCTAGATTTTGCAACTCCCGAAGGTGTTAAATTAGTTTCACATAGCAACAGGTTTGCCAATTTCCAAATTGATATCGACGGACTATCTTGGTTGGCTGAACAGGATTTCATCGAGTGGATTGAAATTAAACCGCATTTCGTCCTCCACAATACGGTCGGAGCGACCATTATCCACTCAGACGATGTGCGCGACCCTCTGCAGATGTCCGCTATAGACGGTAGTTGGAACGGTTTAGACGGGAGTGGAATTACAGTAACTGTCTCCGACAGCGGTTTAGACAGCGGCATCAATGATGCAACAATGCACCCAGATTTCGCCGATCACATTACCGACATAGTTTCGTGGCCGATTCCACCCTCTTCATGCAGTTGGACCTCACCATCCAATCCTGGGCCCTGTGATGATGGGGCAATCGATGACAACGGTCATGGAACTCACGTCGCTGGTTCAGTTCTTGGTGACGGCACTGATAGTAACGGAGCGATAGTTGGAATTGCTCCCGAAGCCTCACTCATCGTTCACGCTATCGAACAAAGTGGCACGTTAGCAGGCATACCCGACAATATCGAAGACCTGTTTAATTCAGCTTACGAAAATGGCAGTTTGGTACATACTAATTCATGGGGCGCTCCAGATAATGGCGCTTATACAACTTCAAGCATGCAAGCAGATATCGCGGCACGCAATCATGACGAATTGATAATTTTATTTTCCGCAGGTAACAATGGGTTAGATGCTGATTCTAACGGTGAAATCGATCTTGATAACATTGGGGCACCCGGGACCGCAAAAAATGTCATGACTATCGGAGCCAGTGAAAACTATCGCCCAGCGATAGATAGTGGTGCACTATGGGGCAATTGGTGGCCCGTTGACTATCCAGCCAATCCAATCAATGACGACCACATATCAGATAACTCATCTGGATTAGCAGCGTTTTCCTCCCGTGGACCAGTGAATGACGGGCGTGTGAAGCCTGACTTTGTCGCCCCAGGCACATTTATTCTTTCAACAAAGTCAAGATCAGCCGGTGCTTGCAGTTGGGCGTCTTACAACACCTCTTATTGCTACATGGGAGGCACTAGCATGTCAACGCCAATCACTGCCGGCGGAACTGCATTATTACTCGAACATCTGATAGAAAATATCGGCTACACTAATCCGTCAAGTTCACTTGTCAAGGCGATGTTTACTGCATCTGCCGATGATATGATTGGGCAGTACAATGATGTGACTAATGGGGCAGGTGAGTCAGTACCGAACAATCACGAAGGTTGGGGTCGCCTGAATATGACTGCTGCAGTGCAATCATCATTTGTTGACCGAGAAACTGTGACAACTGGCGATGAGAGAGGCTGGAGTTTTATCGTTCCGCCATCAGCACCGACTCTACAAATTGTCCTATCATGGATTGATAAAGAGGGCTCTACAGCCACTGAAGGCGCATTGATAAACAATCTTGACCTACACGTCAAGGACCCGTCTGATAACTGGCACAACCTGTCAAACAATGTTGATAATTTGATTGGTCAAACCTTTGCCAATCCACTAGCCGGAACATGGGAAGTACATATTAACGGTACTAACGTGCCGGTTGGCCCCCAAATGTTTGCTTTAGCGCTTAGTGATGATTATGATTTGGTTAATCTTACACAAGACGCTGACCTCGACGGTGTCGAAGATGCCGATGATGATTGCTTACTAGACCCAGGAACCTCGAGTGTCGATCGTAACGGCTGCCCTGATACTGATTTTGATGGATACTCTGACCCTGATTCCGGCTGGCTATCCCATCCGGCGGGTCTTGCCGATGCATTCGTAAATGAACCCACACAATGGGCTGACCAGGATGTCGATAGTTACGGTGATAATCCCACTGGCATACAACCAGACGGCTGTACTATTACCCCCGGCACCTCAACTCTTGACCGATTTGGCTGCCCCGATGCTGATGCGGATGGTTACTCAGATCCAGATGGTACATGGCAAATCGCAAATGGTGCCGATGGTTGCCCGGCGGTAATCGGAACCTCTGATCAAGACCGGTCTGGATGCCCCGACGGTGATGGGGATGGGTACAGTGACCCAGATCCATTAGGTAACAACGGACCAGTTTGGGAAATAAGTGATGGTGCAGATGCATTCCCAAGCAATTCAACACAATGGGTAGATGGAGACTCTGATACCTTTGGTGACAATACCAGCGGAACATTTGGTGATGCCTGTGTGGGAGCACCTGGCTCGTCATACCAAGACCGATATGGATGTGTTGACAGCGATGGCGACGGATATTCGGATCCTGATGGCGTTTGGACTGCTGCCAACGGAGCAGACGCGTTTGTCAGTGAACCTACCCAGTGGGTAGATACTGATGGCGACGGTTACGGTGACAACCCAAGCGGAGTTGATGCAGATATATGTCCTAATGTGCCTGGTACATCGAGCCAATTGGGCACGTTAGGCTGCCCCGATTTAGATGGTGATGGATATGCTGATGCCGATGACCTATTTCCGCTTGATTCGACACAATGGTTGGATGATGATGCTGACGGTTATGGCGATAATCCAGTTGGAAACAATCCAGATGGCTGTGTAGGAAATCAAGGATTTTCCAATCAAGACAGGCTTGGCTGCCCAGACACAGATGGCGACGGTTGGTCAGACCCCGATGCTGGTTGGACTGTCGCTAATGGTGCCGACATGTGGGCTAATGATGTAACGCAGTGGAAGGATTCAGATGCAGATGGTTACGGTGATAATTCATCCGGAACCAACGGTGACCAGTGCCCTGTTGACTACGGTGAGTCAATCAATGACAGATTGGGATGTACTGACACCGACGGCGACGGTTGGTCAGACCCCAGCGGCAGCTGGACTCCGGCTCTTGGAGCTGACGCGTTTCCCAGTGATCCTACGCAGTGGGCTGACATTGACGGCGACGGAGTAGAGGACCTGACAGATGATGCCTGTCCGAACATAGAAGGTTATTCGAGCCATGACCGGCAAGGCTGCCCAGATTCAGACGGTGACGGTTATTCAGACAGTGACGGCACGTGGACATTCAATGATGGCGCAGATGTGTTCCCAAACGATCCTACACAATGGCAAGACAGTGATTTCGACGGATATGGTGACAACCAAGTCGGCAATAACATCGATTCATGCCCACTGGAGTGGGGTGATTCATGGCGCAATAATACCCTCGGATGTCCAGATGTCGACCAAGATGGTTGGGCAGATCTAGATGACGCTCAACCAAATGAGCCAACACAATGGGCGGATACTGATGGTGATGGATTCGGTGACAATCTGGCCGGTGTTAATCCAGACGCCTGTCCGAATCAGGCAGGAAATTCGACTCAGGGTAATCGTATGGGATGTCTTGATGATGACGGCGATGGTTGGGATAATCTCATCGATGAACTACCCAACACTCCGACACAGTGGTTAGACCAGGATGGCGACGGATACGGAGACAATGCTACTGGCCTTTATCCAGATGCGTGTCCGGGTGAGGCTGGTACTTCATACACTGACCTAAACGGCTGTCCAGATGATGATAACGATGGAATTTCTAACATAAATGATGCGTTCCCCAATGACCCCACTAGAAGCCAAGACTCAGATAGTGATGGCTTTGATGATATGGAAGATAATTGTATCTCAGTAGCCGGCAACTCAACCCAAGACAGAAAGGGTTGCCCAGACACTGACGGAGATGGTTACTCTGATGTAACTCTTCCCACCGATGGCGGACTTGGTTGGACCGTGAGCGACGGTGCGGATGCATTTCCACTTGAGCAGAGCCAATGGTCTGATCAGGATGGCGACGGTTATGGAGACAACTCAAGCGGATTTGAAGCTGATGACTGTCCGGCAGAGGAAGGCTATTCCTATGTCGGATTACTTGGTTGCCCTGACGAGGACAACGACGGAACCGCACAATCTAGTGATGCATTCCCGGATGATTCTACTCAATGGTCTGACGCTGATGGTGATGGTTATGGCGATAATCCCAATGGAACCAATCCTGATGCTTGTCCGGCAGTCGTTGGCTCATCGACAATAGACAGATTTGGTTGTCCTGATGAGGACCTTGATGGAGCTAGTGACTTGAATGATTTGTGGCTAGGCGATAGCACCCAATGGTTTGACACTGACGGTGATGGGTATGGTGATAACGAAGCAGGCACAATGGGGGATAGTTGTCCAAACGAGAGCGGATTATCATACAAAGGTTCCAAGCAAGGTTGTCCAGATAACGATGGGGATGGTTGGGCTGATATTGAAGATGCCTTCCCACAAGAGGACTCGCAATGGCTGGATTCTGATGGTGATGGATGGGGCGATAATCAAACGGCTGGTGCTTACAAGTTAGATCACTGGCCAGACGACCCTGCAAGAAATGCTGGTGAGGCATCGCTATCATGCAGCCAATCTTCCATTGAAGTTGACTTAGCAGGTGGAGATTTCTTTTCGTTCACGTGTACAGTTGTGACAGAAATGGACAACGCCGGAGTAATTCTTCAATGGCAAGCAATGAATGGTATTGCTGCAGATACGACAATTGAACTGCTAATATTCACTCCCCAAACAGGTGGGACGCAAACCGTAGTTTTCTCTGGAGAGGTTATTGATGCTGGTGAGTATCAGCTATCATTGGTAGCAAAAGAGCCCGGTTCAGACTTTGCTATGGATTCGGTAACAATTGTTCTTGATGCCCAAGACTCTAGATTGACACCAAACATTGTCGATGATCAAACCGACGCAATCAACAAGTTGCTCAAACAGCCTGTTGTGCAAGCAGCACTGGCCGGGCTGGTTTTATTTACGCTGATGGGTACGTTGTATTTGAGAGGCAAAGCAGATGACAAGAGACGCAATATCGAGCGTCGAGAACACGCAGAAAACATATTGCGTGCTAGACTTGCTGGCAAAACCTCAACCCCGCAGAATCGCCGAGCTGAATTTGGGTTAAATCGGCAAATACCTCCACCACCGCCCGGATTTGAGTGAATGTTGAACCGATTCACTCAAAGAGGGAATACGACTCGCAAGGAATATCGCGGATATGGTGAAGTGGTTATCATCTGAGGT
>DALZ01000038.1 GCA_002496955.1 Euryarchaeota archaeon UBA128
TTACATGGAACACTACTGGCTCAACTCCGGGGCCTGTGGCGGGGGGAGACTATGTATCTGCACCACTAGACGAAGCAGTGCATTTCGGAACTGACCCGAAAATAACCTTCCAGGTTGCAACTGACGCCCTTACTCTAGCAGATGACATTACGCTGCTTATTCGAGGAACTCCTCTGAGTAATAATAACAATGACGGATTTGTGAAACTTCATTCCTCGGAAGACCAGCAACTGAATGTCAGACCCAAGTTTGAAATATACCATACAAACATCTCCAGCCTTAATATAACCACGAGCGCAACTGGATTTAATGCAGATGACACATACACCTTCGATGTTCAAGGTATCGATATCTCAGGCACTCCATTGTCAGGAGGTCTGCCATCCGGGGTACAGATTGATTGGAGCTCTACAACGGGCACCATAACTGGAACAGGCCTCACGACAGCAACATTGTCACCAACCACTAACGGTTTGCAGACAATCAGTGCTTGTTATGGAGTAATCTGTACTGACTATGTAGTTGATATCGAATCTGGAATTCCTGTGCAGTTATTTGCTTCACTAGACCAAGCATCCGATGTTAATTCTGCGACAATTACTGCAGATGAAACCATTACTGTTTCTGCATATGCCATCGACCAACATAGTAACTTAGTCACCAACGAGGTTATCTCATTCACGCCAAGCAATGGGTCAATTGCCGCCAACGGTATTTTTACCCCATATGCAGCAGGCTCGCAAACAGTAACAGTACAGTGGACTGGGGCTAGCTCAACATTGCAAGAAATACTCAATATTGAGGTCCTACCAGGAGTGCCAGTGAGCGTCGTTTTATCTGGCTGTTCAGAAGTTCTCACTGCAAACACCAGTTGCGATCTATTTGGTTCTGCTTATGACCAGTTCTCCAATATCGTGTGGTTTGATGATGTTACCGGCTACACACTTTCTGCTACCGACGGCGAGACAACTAAAATCATCTCTCCAACACCCCACAATCTTCCACCAAGTACTGATATCCTAATTGGGGAATACACCGGCAATTTTGTTGGACAATGGAGCATTATCCTTACTACAGACTTGGGTATAAGCGATAGTATCACAGTCGATGTGACTCACGGAGTGTTGGAGTCCTTCGAATTATCTAGTTCATCACCAACAATTACAGCAGACGATCTACTGTTCATCAACGCAACGAGAATCGATGTTCGAGGCAATCAGTTACAGGTCAATTTGCCAATTGAAAACTGGACCAATGTTGCTGACGGAGTGATGACCCCCGGTTTACCAGCGGCATGGTCACCAAGTTCTCAAGGCACTAAATCAATTTCTGCAACTTACCAAGGATTAACTGACACCGTGGAGGTGTTCGTTGTTAGAGGTGTGATATATGACCTGCAGCTAATAATCGATGATGAAGTTTCGAACGGTGGCGTATTTACCATAACAGCAGATGAATCATTGACTGCGTCAATTATAGCATTAGACGCAAAAGGCAACCAGTGGTTGGTGGACGGTGACTGGACATATTACCATCCAGATTTTGCGAATGAATCGATATTGAGTAGTAATTATTCTCAGGAAATTACGTTTACTCCGATTCTATCATCAACAACGCCCTATGCTATCTCTGTAGACCACCAAGAGGGTGAGATAATCAAATCAGCCAGTTTCGTGGTTTATGTCTCGGTTGGTGACATCGAAAATTTCTTGGTTACGGCTGTAGAAAGTAACGGAATCTCCTATGACGATGTAGATGAATTTGACATCACTGCTGATGATTTCATTGAGTTTGCAATTTCTACCAGTGATGCTGACCTCAATCCAATCACTAACCCACAAGTCACATGGTTACTGGAGGATAAAAATACTGATGTTGTTGAAGACATAACTGATGAATTATTGGACAATGCCTTTGTTTGGCAAGCCGTAAATGTAGGAGAATTTGAGATAACGGCATACTTAGTCAACAATCGCGGTTTCAATTTAACCTCAGACTTTGTGATAAACATTGGTCACGGGGTGCCAATAATGCTTGGTTTACAGCAGTCAGTCACCACTCAGGATGCTGGTAATTTTGTTGATTTGCAAGTTACTGGAACGGATGCAGACGGCAATACCTTCCCGCAACAAGTTGTATGGTTGGAGAACAATGGGCCGGCATACAATACTAACGCTACAGATACAGAGGGCATTTACCAGTTTAACGGACGCTCTGCGGGCAACTATACTTTGACGGCAGAATACCTTACACTGTCTTCGTCGGTAAATGTCGAGGTTTTCTCGTTAAGCGTCGTGAAAAATATCAAGAGTAACATTAGTGCGATAGAGTTGGAGCAACTAGAATCAATAACGGTGACCATAGAAGCCTATGATGAATATTGGAACAGAATATTAGTTCCTGATTCCGCTCGAATTGATACCACCGATCGAGGCGATGTAAGCTACCTCGGCAATGGTGTCTGGGAGTTAGAGACTTTGGACGAGGGTGAACACTCTGCGACAATTGTTATCGGTTCTATAACTGAGACATTCACTTATGAAGTGGAAGGAAATATCGCTGGCTTCTTTGCTGCCGGTGGTCCATTGTATTATGTCGGCGCAGGATTAATTGGTATCATAGCGGTAGGATTGCTTGTGTTTTTAGTCCGCCTAGTTCGCAGCGATGAGGATTATTATGAGGATGAGGATGAGGATTACTACGAGGATTCTTCCAGTGCATCATCAGTTTCCAAGGACTTTTCTCAGCCAAGAATTAGTCAGGCCCCAACCATTGCTACCCCGCAACCTGAACAGTCACAAACCGAATCTGAGTCTGAAACGGAAACGGTTGAGCAAAATGATGAGGATACTAGTTGGATGGCAGACTATCGTGTTGAAGAAGACGGGACAGAATGGGGACAGACAGAAGACGGCGACTGGTATTATCGAGAGGCTGGAGCGGACGAATGGATTGAATGGACTGAGTGAATGGTTGTGATCTAATGCTGAAGAGAATCCTTCCACTGTGGATAATTTTGCTCATGATGATGAGTACTATCCCGACTGATTCAGACAGACCATGGCTTGGGGAAGAATTTGATGAGCCAATGAACAGTGGGGCTGCAGTTAGAATTCAAATCACCGCTCCAACCTTTGTTATGAGTGCGGACGAGGTGGTAACCTTTTCTGCACAAATCTATGACGCAGTAAACAGCGAGGTTGCTGGGGATATAATTTGGTCCTCCACGAACGGAACGATAACTGATGAGGGCACATTTTACCCGTGGAATTCAGGGGTTATCACTATTCAGGCCCGCTACACAAACCTGACTGATGAGTTTAATATCACTGTTAACCCAGGAATCGGTCAATCATTGGAGATTTCATTTAGCACCGGCCAAGTACTGCAAAATAACATCCTAACAGCCAATCTGCTTGACGCCAGAGGCAACCCAAATCCAACAGATCAGGCTGCTTGGAGTATAGATGGGGTATACTTCGGTCAAGGTAATCCGGTGTGGATTCCTTTGGATACTGGTGTGTATCAATTAACTGCCCGGCTCTATCAAATGGAAGCCACTAAAACAGTGGAGGTTGCAGCAGGCTCTCCATACGAATTTGTATTTTCTGATGATATATTGGTTCGTAGTGGCTCAACACTGCAACTATTGCCGACTTTGGTAGATGCTAACGGCTATGCGATGGATGCAGCCCTCGGTGGCAGTCAGTTGTGGTTTGTTGAAAATGGCAGCATCAACAACACCGGATATTACTATGCAACTAATCCGGGAACTTGGAATGTAACGGTTTCAGCCGGACCGGTGTCCGGTACCGGCTCAATCAGAGTTGTGCCAGCCGATGCTCAATCATCGACACTGGCAATAATACCTAGTTCGCAAATATATGTTGCCGGTGAAGTTTACGAAGTCGCCGCCTATCGAACTGACACCCTAGGTTACTCTGGTCTTGTAACGCCGCCAATAACTAATTTTACGGTTAGTTCGGGAACGCTGAGTCAAGATAATGGGCGAGTATACTGGACACCAATGACAGCGGGAACCCACACCATAACAGTCGATGATTCAGGAATAATTTCCTCAGTTTCAGTCAGCGTTCATCACGGGCTAGCGATTGATACAAGAATTGTCGTGAGTCCAAACAACCTTGCAGTCGGCCAACAATCTACAGTGGTTGTTCAAGCATACGATCTTGCTGGCAATACATGGAATGTTAATGGTACAGTTGAAGCACTTCTAGGAAACGAATCGGCATTGGTCAAAATTGGCGATTACTATACTTTAACACCTGACTCTACAGGCGCTTATGCGGTAAAATCCAACTGGTTCGATAATGAGTCTGGGATAATGTTCGAGTCACAGTTAATTTCACAAGTAGGATTTGGCAACTTAGCGAAAATTGAATTAAACGGTCAGGGCCAAAAGATTCCAATCGACCAACCATTTGACCTCAATCCACGATTTTTTGATTCATATGGCAATGAACTTGGAGAGATATTAGTAAATTGGACCATCGATGGCCAAGATGAAACTTTAGCGATGTCATTATTGGACTATAATTGGATTCCGACCAGCATTGGTAGTCATGAGATACAAGCTAACGCAGCAGGCGTCTTTTCGGTTGTTTCACTAACCGTCTCTGCTGGAGATGCTCGACAGATAATTACCGATTACGATTCAGGCTTTACGGTGGAATCTGGAGTTGAATCGGATATTTACATCGAGATATCCGATTCGCGCGGCAATTTGGCACCCGCAGAAATGGTAACAACTAACCTTAATTCATCAGTCGGAGAGTTCGTCCCATCAATTGCCGGCCGAGGCTATTGGACTTTCACTGGTAATGTCTCAGGTCAATACGACCTAATCATCTATCAGGACGATGCATCTCATACAATCCAATTAGTTGTGAAACCTGGTCAACCAGTGCAACTCTTTGGGGAGATTGAAAGTCAAAATTACAAGCAAGGAGATATTGCGCTGCTCAGAGTTTATGGCGTCGACATAAACAATAACAAAGTCTCTGTTGAGCCAGACAATACAACAATTCGGTGCTCTTCAGGCTCGGATAAACACATCACATCTGATACTTGGGAGTTAGATATCACAAAATCGGGTCTCGATAGGTCTTGCAGTATTACTTGGAATGGGTTAGTGACTCAGGCTTTCTTTGATGTCGAATCAGTGTTACTTGGCGGTGCAATAGGTTCGACAAATACCGCAATGACTGTTGCAGCAGTATTACTTGGCCTAATTCTTGCAACTATGGTGGTTTTGGTTCGTCGAGCAAGTTATGAGCCCGAAGAAAGTGATTGGTATGAAGATGAAGAATTCGACGAGGATGATTACTATGACGATGAAATTGAGGAGGATAGCGAGGTTAACATGGTCGATCATCAACCAGAAATTCAAGCGGCTCAGAACTCTGCTATGTCACCTGACTTGACCGAGAATAACCCGACGCCGAGCCTCAGTGCCGAAGAAATAACCAGACTATCTATTGAAGCAGGGCGATTAGGCGTGATGCAGGCAGTTGATTCGAGATTACAAGGCTCTAGCGGCTGGTATGTTGATGTCAGCGGCGAGATACAGTATTGGAACGTTGCAACGGACGGTTCATGGAACAGAGTAGCGTGAGCCTTGCCGAGACAAGCAACGATTTTTAATCGCTTTCTTGGTTAGCATGGTAGTTTTTTTCACCATATATCTTGTAACTCGAGAATCCTAGGACTATTGCAGCAACTGCCCCGATAACTGCTTTGATACCCATTAACGCCACCAAGGTCCCTCCGGCGATGATACCGAAAATTTGGACATATGGATATAGCGGTGATTGGTAAGTAGGCTGATACCAGTCGTGTTTTGGGTCTTCTCGTCGAAGGACCATGACGCACGCGTTCAATGCCACAATTACCATTATTTGGAATCCTGATGCTAGTTTGGCAACATCTTTTACTGGAAGTGTTAGAATACAAACTGCCATGGCCACCCCTGTTAATATTATTGACCAGTGAGGGGTGCCAAATTTTTCGTTCGTTTCACTCAGATTGCTGGGCAGCAAACAATCTTTGGCCATGGCAAACAAGAATCTAGAAGCGGCGAGCAGGCCAGATAGAGCTCCTGAAATCATCGTCAAAAACGCAAGGAATGCCATGGCAATGCCTATTTTGGTCGCTGCAACAGCGTCGACAAAAGCAAAGATTGGGTCTTCTCTCGGCGAGCCATTTGCATCTAGCCACCATTCTCCTTCAATAGCTCCCATCATGATAAATGTGACAATAACATATAGTAGGGTAATGAGTAGTAGGGAAATCAACATCCCTTGCGGGAGATTTTTTTCCGGATCTTTAACCTCACCACCTAAGGCGCCAGCCTTGTAGATGCCAGCATATGCAACAAATACCAGAGCAGCAGCCTCAGCGACCAAAATTGGGTCACTTGTCGACATATCTATTGCTCCATCCATCGGGCGAGAAAAGTCGAAACTTGATTCGAATAATTGCATGGCACAAATAATGAGAACAAGGAGAGTTGTAAGGGCTAGAATTGGCGTTTGGAACGCCTTTACTTTCTTTATTCCAAGAATGTTGAGAATCGTGATCAACAACAGTGCTGACATTATTACAAAGGTAGAATTTGTTGTAATATCGAAATAATTTGTTACCGCATACATGTAGGCAGAGAAACCGATTAGAGCAAAGGCTGACTTAAGTAGGAAAGATGCCCATAATCCCAGACCGCTTATTGTTCCAATTAACGGTCCGTATGAGCGTTCAAGGTAAACATAGGCACCACCGTTGACGGGCATTGCCGAGGCCAACTCTGATTTGGATAATGCTCCGGGCAAAAAGACAATTCCAGCAAGCAGAAACGCCAGCCAGATACCTGGTCCCATGACAGCAGCAGCAAATGAAGGTAAAACGAACAATCCTGAGCCGATGCTTGCGGCTACCGTGACAATAATTACCCCAACCAAGGAAAGTGAGCGCTTGATGGTGGTTTTGACGCCGTCGACAACACCAGTAATGTCGCCTTTTAGCAACTTTCCAGTTGTAGTTTTGATGTCCATTATTATGCCTCGCTTATTCTGATAATCGCCGAATATCGTTCGTAACACCTTGATTGACTACCGGTATTAACCGAAAGTAGTTATTGATTACTAAATAAATTGTAGTATTTTATCCGTATTCCGGTAATTCAGATACCAGCGATAACTTTCATTTCAACAGCAATAGGTGTTGGAAGGGCTCTAATTGCAAGCGTAGTTCTAGTAGGCCCTACTTTGCCCAAAGTTTCAGCCCAGACTTCGTTATAGCCTTGAAAATCACGGTCCATATCGACGAGGAATGACGTGACATCAAGCACTTTATCAATTGACGAACCAGCTTCTTCCAAGATTCTTGCGATGTTTTCCACAACAGCACGAGTTTGTGCTTTGATATCGTAATCCAATTTATTCCCTTCAGCGTCTTGAATTGGCCCGCCCGGTATCGTATTGGTATCTGGTTGTCTCGGACCAACACCAGAGAGATAAATCAAATCGCCGACCCGCCTGGCGTGAGGGTATGCACCAACTGGTTTTGGTGCTGACTCAGTATTTACTGAGCCCTTAGCTTCCGTCGGCTCCCATAATTTGGGTCCTGAGTTAGTTTTGGATGTCTCAGTATTCTTGGTTGCTGCATCGAGTACGCCCCTTTCTCCGGCAAACACCTCAACCTCGTCTTCATCATACTCTTTATCACCAAATCCAGACGAGGTTGGATTTAAGTTAACGACTGCACACCCTGCCCCATTAATCGCTTCATACGATAACACATTGCCAGTTAGGTCGTTACGGTTGTCATTGATTGCCGAAAGCCACCACATTGGCTTGAAATTGACGACTTTTTGGACTCTTATTTGTTGTTGGATTGTTCTCGATAATTGACTCACATCCTCCAGTCGCCCTTGGCCTAAGAATTCCAATATCTTTCTATTCCATTCGTCATCTTTCAGTGAGTGTATGCGATCGTCTTTGGCATCAATGTGTTCGGTGAACATACGGTTTGACAACGACATCGCAGTTATTGCTACCGCTTTTCGTCCTGTCTTGTGGACCAAATCTTTGCACGCCTTGGCCAAGACAGTCGTCTCGCTTCTATCGGCATAAACATTTGACGATACAATAACTGCTGGTATTTTGTTGTCCGGGTTCAATAGTGTTAAGGCAACAACTGAACCAACATCAATAGGAAATCCATGGTAATTTACGCAACGGCTTTGCAGTCCTCGAGCATGATTCTCTTTATTCCACTGCTTTGCAAATTCTGCATCGATGTTGAATGAATAGTGTATTGAACCCAAGTCATGGAAATCGTGATCGACCATTACCCACTCTGGGTTTGGGTCTGAAATTATCTGATGACCGATTATGCTGGGCCAGGTTGTAGAATAAATAATCAGTAGATCGGCTTCTTTGTCTTTGATTATTTGCGCAGCATCGTCATATGCTTTCCTTAGGTTTTGCCAACCCTGATTTTGTTGTGGAGCCAGGACAGTGTGGGGGTGGACTGGGACGATAAATGACTCAATAATCTCGCCACCGGCCATGCTCACACCGCCTTGTGTCGATATACTGGCCATTCAACGATGGCATTTCCAGTTCCAATTATGGTGCCATATCCGTGCAGTATTGCAGGATATTTTGGGACTTCGAGAGTGGACAGCAACCATGTGAATGCGCCACCGTCTGTTTCGGCAATAGCCTGCTCGGTGAATTCCGGCATTTCATCGATTATCCTTTGGCATTGACCAGACTTCATGTAATCAATTATTCGCATATCCCAGAGATGCATGGCGTGGCTCGTGATATGTTCTTTACTCATGTCTTCAGGTATTTCAGACTCTGTCGTGAAGTGCCTATGTGATAACGAATTGCTGGCTAATACGACAACCTTCTTGCCGCTTTCTAAAATCGCCTCACGAGTAACTCTGCCCAATTCAATCATCATTTCTTGCATGACTTCAACCGAATAATATGCTCTAGAGCGGTTACTTGAAATCACGACGAGCGGCTTATCCCACTGCGGCCTGAACATGTGTCCTGTGGTGATAGTACCATAGTCGACGCGGAAATCAGGATTGGTCATCATCCTTACTGCTAGTCCAGCACTCTCTGCTTTGTCATGGATTTGTTTTGCTAACTCGACGTCAACATTCATGTCATAATGATAGCGAAATAAGTTTGGAAATACTGGATCGACTGAAAGGCTCTGAAAGTTCTCCAGGCCTAAGAAGTGAGTTCCTACATAAGTCTGCCAATGCGGGGAGAGAATGACGATGGCATCGTATTCGACACCCTTGAGTGATTCACGTAATCGCTCATAGCCCCATCTCAACTGCTCCCATCCTCCTTCAGCAACGGGTTCATTCTGTTCGGGATTCTCTGCATAAACTAAGTGTGGTGGGTGGGGTGCCAAGCAACCCGCAACTATTTCGCCCTGCGCCATGTGGTGGCGTAGCAGTAGGTTGGCTATATCATAAACGGATAATCGGATAAATTCCCTAAGACTCAAACACCAGCAAATATTGGCCAGTGTATGGACGAGACTAACAGTGAAACGTCACTATACGCTAGTTCGTCTAATGAGTCTAATCTTGATCGAGTGGAAGGACTAGACTTTCAAACAGGTTTTCGGCATATAATCGCCCCTGCGGTATTTGGCGTGATTGTCGGCATCATCTTTCAACAATATATCACACCTATCTACGGGTATCCATCTCCACCACAGGGGGCAATTTTATGCTCGGTACTACTTTCTCCGCTGCTGTATTTTACTTTAGTAAGGGACCAAGCCTCCCGGTGGTATGAGTATACGTTGGGTCTGGCGCTACCCGGAACAATTTTTTTCATGGTATGGTTTTCTGGCTGGGGCGCTTTATTTTGCGGTGGCTATGGCGCCCTTTTGTTGTGGGTGTGGATTTCAACCTCATGGGGGCGGTTTGAACTGCCGCCGTTTAGGTATGGTGTTTGGCACGCCTTCGCAGTAGATATCGGCGCATTTTCGGGAGCACTGCTGTTCTACAGCGTAGGTCTATGAAGTATAACTTTCAGAGTCATTAGGAAAGTCGCCGCTGCGGACATCGCTGCAATAGTGCTCAACTGCACTGTGTATCGATTCGGCAAGATTCAGGTAGCGTCGTAGAAATCGCGGTGAGAAATCCATTGTTATCCCAAGTAGGTCGTGCAAAACCAATACTTGGCCATCACAATCAGGACCGGCGCCAATTCCTATGGTTGGAATGCTGACTGCCTCACTAACTTGCTTTGCTAAATCACGGGGAATTTTTTCTAAAACGATGGCAAAACATCCTGCCGCTTCGAGAATTTTTGCATCTTCAATTAATTTCGCGGCTTCGTCGTCTTCTTTTGCCCTAACGGTGTATGTGCCGAATTTGTATATTGATTGCGGGGTCAATCCTAGATGCCCCATTACTGGAATACCAGCCGTCAAAATGCGTTTTATAGACTCGACAATTTCTTCGCCGCCTTCCAATTTTACGGCATGGCCCTCGGCTTCTTTCATTATTCTTATTGCTGATTCAAGAGCAATTGCTGAATTACCTTGGTAGGTCCCAAAAGGCATATCGACGACAATTAATGCACGGTCTACCGCTCGTTTGACACACTGTGCATGGTAAATCATGTGGTCTAGAGTCATTGGAACTGTGGTTACTTGTCCAGCCATAACGTTTGACGCAGAATCTCCAACCAGTATGACATCAACACCACCGCTGTCAACCAGCTTTGCTAGCGAATAATCGTAGGCGGTAAGCATAGTAATTTTCTCACCGGCTCGTTTCATTTCTTGAAGCGTGTGCGTCGTGACTTTTTTCGCTTGACCGTGAACGGACATGGTTACACCACTTGCTTAGGAGTTTTGAAGGTCACGCCATTATCAAACGGGTTTAGACATCCATTTCCGCTAGAAATCTAGTTAATTGTAAGAATACTTCTTTTAGATCAGGACAAGAAAGTAACTGATACTTGTATTCGGGGTCGCTGACTGTGAGGGCGGCAACGGCAAACATCGATGATGAGCTCTCATCAATGACCATTTCTGTGCGGTCCTCAATCCAATCTTCTAGAGCATCTTTTTCGATTTGTAGGATTCCACCAATCTTGCTTAGTATTCCATTAAGCGTTGCCCGCAGTTCGGTTTGTTGGAATGCTGTTAACTCATGTGCATCGTCGAGAAATGTCACCTCAGCTGAGAGATATAGTTTTGAGTGTTCACTGTCTTCGGGAATGCGCTGTAGTATCGTTTCAAGGTCTGGTAAGATTCCCATTTCCGGAATTAAATCTGCCATACTTTCGTCTTCGAAAGGCGGCAATGCAGGGTCTATTACTCGGTCGATTTTAAAACGCCGTCGCCCGACGAATTCAATAAAGTGATTGCTTCCTTTGGTTTCATGTGAAATTATTTCTGCTTCACAACCAAATGCCCTAGGTCCATTCCAGCCATTGTGGAAACTTAGTGGGTCGGTCATTATCATACCAAATGGTTTGTCGTCGAGTAAACAGTCATCTAGCATTTGCCGATATCTTGGCTCAAAGATTCTCAAACTTTGGATTTCTCCGGGAACCAACACCATTGGAAGAACAAACAATGGTAAATTACCGGTGTCGGCCATGAGCGAATGTCGCTAGGTTTGCTTATCAAGAGTTGTTCAATCATCTTTTACACAGATGTTGCACAATTCAGAAAAGAAATTTAGTGACCAATCGCCGCCTTCTCGTCCAACACCTGAGTTTTTGACGCCTCCAAATGGGGTTCTAAGGTCGCGATGTAGCCATGTGTTGACCCAAAGAATACCGCTGTCAATTTGATTTGCTACAGCCACACCCCGCGCCCTATCTCCGGTCCAAATCGACCCGGCAAGCCCATATTGAGTAATGTTGGCCATCCGAATCGCTTCCTCGTCTGTGGTGAAGCGGTGAATTGTAGCAACAGGTCCGAATATTTCTTCAACTGCGCAGCGTGAGTCGATATTCAGATTTGCTATGAGCGTTGGCGCAACAAATGCTCCGTTAGCATTGGGTGGAGGTATAGTAAATTCAGAACCTGTTAGTATCTCACCACCTTCTGACTTAGCCAAATCTATGTAAGAGTGAATCTTATCCTTGTGAGCAATTGAGATTACTGAACCAATATCGGTGTCACGATGTTTGGGATTACCAACCTTCATTGCTTCGACTTCTTCGACCAATAAATCAACAAATTCGTGGTAAATCTTGTCGGCAACAAGAATACGAGAGCCACATAAACAAACTTGCCCTGAATTGGTAAATGCGGCTCTAGCTGCGCCTTTTGCTGCCGAGGCTAAGTCGACATCATCGAGGATTATGGTGGCGTTTTTACCACCCAGTTCCAATGATAATTTCTTGAACATTGGTGCTGCAGTCCGAGCGACGATCTTACCTGTCTCAGTTCCCCCGGTAAACGAAATCGCTCGTATTTCTGGGTGCTCAACAATCGCCTGACCAACCGTTGAACCAAGCCCTTGTACTATGTTTATCACCCCTTTGGGAAAATCAATTGAGTCTAATACCTCACAGAGTAAATTTGCAGTAGAAGGGGTCAGTTCACTGGGTTTGGCAATAATTGTATTACCCATTACTAACGCTGGCGCAATTTTCCAAGATAGCAGATAAAGTGGTAAATTCCAAGGAGTAATTAGACCTACAACTCCAACGGGTTTTCGAATAACGTAGTTTGTTGCGTCATCCATTCTAAATTCTAAGTCTGCGATAGATTTCGCATGATCGGCAAAAAATGAGAAATTGGTAATGCTTCTTTCTGCATCCACTCGCTCAGCAAGTGAAATCGGTTTTCCGGTATCCTCGCACTCTAACCGAGCAATGTCCGCTTTACGCTGTTCTAAGCCATCGGCGATTTGTCGCAGCCAATCGATGCGTTCATTGATGGTTAATTTCGACCAATTTGAAAACGCAGATTTGGCGGCATTCACCGCTGAGTTAACATCATCATGACTTGAATCTGGTATCATTGAATTTAATTCACCGTTAGCCGGATTTAGATTCGGTAGATAATTTCCATCGATTGGCGGAGTAAATTTACCATCGATGAAATTTTCAATTTGCAACCTTACACCTCAATATCATAGGTCCATCGGTCCTTGTCGGGATCCCATTCATCCCAAGTATCGATAGTGCTGAGTTTTTTATGATATTCCGGTGGCACAATACCTGGAACAATGAACGCTTTCTGACGATGAAGCGGATATGGATTTCTCAAATCAATACCGAGTACCCCTAATACCGCTCTTGCGACATACCATGTGGCTTGAGAATTCCAGCCGTGCGCAATCTTAATCACTACTCCTAAGCCTTTTGGGTAGTCATCGTGTTCTATTGCTAGACCGAGTAAACCATCAGCACCCTCTTTCGCAATAACTTTACCCTCGCCAGCCTTTAGAATGGTCGAATCCAGTCGATTAAATCCACCAACTAAGTCTGGGTGTCTCACCATTGCTTCCCAAATCCAATCATTATCCTTATCACGCACAAGACCTGCATAAATTTGTGCTAATTCGGCCACGGTGTTTGATACTGTGGGCAACCCACAGCCGTCCTTGGCAATTCTCAGCGGTTTCCAATCTTGACCTAAATAATTCCTTATTTCGTCCAAATATGCTTGGAAAACTTGGTGTCCCGGCAGAGTATAGCCGGCGCGATTCCAACCTTTTTTGCGACATCCGTGAAGGATTGCCGAGTGTTCTCCAGAGCAAGTGTGATACCACCTTCTGGGTCGCCGGACCTGCCTGCCAAACTGAATTAACGGCACATCAAGTGGTGTCAGCATAAGCGGCCATTCTTCCTCAGATAGCAATGATTGTGCTGCCGCCACATGTTCGGTATCACCGTTATGTGAAGCGACGGATATGGCTTTTTGCTCCCAAGTTGTATTACTTAGTTCATCGGTAAATGCCTTTAGCATAAATGGTTTCATCATCGACCTACCATAGCACAGAACATTGCCCCCAAAGGAGTGTATCACCTCATTACCATGAGCCCATGCCACAGCTCCATGAATAGTAGTTTCAGAAACACCATTTCTCCGGTAGTCGACCAAAGGTTCCCAGTCGACCTCCCGACCCGTAGGGATGCCTTCTACGATTTCTCCTAGGGATGATTCAGGATACATCGAGCTGCCGGGTTTACCTTCACGTACTGCGGAGGGGGTTTTTTTTGTGCTCATTGCATTTCCCCCACGATTTTTTCCACCAAGGGCACAACTTTTGACATGTATGCCGTCATGTTCCGACAAACCCGGTCGCTATCATGATTGAAAAAGTCAAACCAAGCCATAATTGTGTCATTGATATCAAAGCGTTCAACGATTTGTTGAGCAATTTGTTTGGGGTTACCAATCAACGCATTATTGGCTGCTTTCAAAACTTTAGCAGGGTCAATCGTTCCTTCTAACGCGTTCCAATACGCCTGCAGGGCTTGTTCTGCCTCGCGATGAGC
>DALZ01000041.1:0-686 GCA_002496955.1 Euryarchaeota archaeon UBA128
CAGATGGTGATGGGGTTGGAGATGCTTGTCAATCGTGTTCAGTAATTGTCCACTGTAGTGCAGGTTTTTCTCCATATGATTCAGATGGTGATGGATGTGATGATAGCTGCGTTGACATTGACGAATGTGCAGTGTATCCCGGAATCTGTGGGCAAGGCTATACTTGTATTAACAACATTGGAGCGGCACCAACATGCCTCGAGTGTGTCCCAGATTGCGCAGGTTGTGAATGCGGTGATGATGGCTGCGGTGGCAGTTGTGGAACTTGTCCAAATGGAGAAACATGTAACTCAAATCAATTGTGTGTAGAGTGCCAAACTAATGTAGATTGCGGCGCTGGCTATTGTGTTGCTGAAGAATGTGTGGATTGCATGACTGATGCAGACTGTCCTGCGGGCACGATTTGTGACGGTAATGGCGAATGTATCTCACAGGGCTATGGAGTTGTCACATGGGGTGGTTTAGATAGCGGACATAGTGGCGAGGTTACTTCTCAGATAAGTTCTGGGGTTGTAGAAATATACTCAACCTCAGACGCATTTGCTGCAATAAAAACGGACGGCTCTGTAGTTACATGGGGTCACCCATACAAAGGCGGAGATAGCAGTAGCGTATCATCGCAATTAAGTTCAGGAGTAACAGAAATATTTTCAACTGACAGGGCATTTGCCGCTTTGAAATCTGAT
>DALZ01000041.1:999-6936 GCA_002496955.1 Euryarchaeota archaeon UBA128
ATTTGCCGCTTTGAAATCTGATGGTTCTGTATTAACATGGGGTAGTTCAACTGCTGGAGGAGACAGCAGTAGTGTTTCATCTCAGTTAAACTCAGGGGTGACAGAGATATTTTCTAACCGTTTTGCATTCGTAGCCTTGAAGTCGGATGGTTCAGTAGTTACGTGGGGAGGTTCAGGTTATGGAGCGGATAGTAGTTCAGTAAGTTCTCAGATAAGTTCAGGAGTTACAGAAATATTTTCTACTGTTTCCGCATTTGCTGCGTTAAAATCAGATGGTTCTGTTGTAACTTGGGGTGAATCAACATGGGGCGGAGATAGTAGTTCAGTAAGTTCTCAGATAAGTTCAGGAGTTACAGAAATATTTTCAAGCGATAGTGCATTTGCTGCCCTGAAATCTGATGGCTCAGTAGTAACATGGGGGTACTCAAGTAATGGAGGTGATAGTAGTTCAGTAAGTTCTCAGATAAGTTCTGGGGTTACAGAAATATTTTCAAGCGATAATGCATTTGCTGCCTTAAAATCTGATGGTTCAGTAGTTACGTGGGGGGACCCAAGTTTTGGAGGGGATAGTAGTTCAGTAAGTTCTCAGATAAGTTCTGGGGTTACAGAAATATTTTCAAGCGAGGATGCATTTGCTGCCTTGAAATCTGATGGTTCAGTAGTTACGTGGGGGTTGCCAGGTGGTGGAGGGGATAGTAGTTTTGTAAGTTCTCAAATAAGTTCTGGGGTTACAGAAATATTTTCAACTGACAGGGCATTTGCTGCCTTGAAATCTGATGGTTCAGTAGTTACGTGGGGGGACCCAGGTTTTGGAGGGGATAGTAGTTCAATTGCCTCGTCATTATCCTCCGGAGTCAGTGAAATTTTTTCATCTGATAGAGCATTTGCTGCTTTGAAATCAGATGGTTCTGTTGTAACTTGGGGTGAATCAACATGGGGCGGAGATAGTAGTTCAGTAACCTCTTCACTAAGTTCTGGAGTGCAGAATGTATATTCATCATCGAAAGCATTTGCTGTAATAGACAATGATGGCTGATTTGGTTCAGTTATTGGTAAACTGGAACCATGCATCAATACGAAGGGCAATAACAGGGCTATGCCCTGTTGTGTTTGGGCAGAGCCATGCAGTTTGACGGTAGACTCGGGATAATCAGTGGACGGTACCACTCTCTCGATGCTTCGAACGGCGGTAAGGAGCACCAAACCATCCTCGAAGTATTTGGTCGCTGCGAAGACGGTCGCTCGATTTGCCTGCTCATCAAAGGCTTACAACCCAGTTTCGAAATCACCCCCCTATCCGCTTGGCAAGCCGGTCAGGAAATCCCTGAACAACTGAAAGCTCGAGTCAAGGTCATTGCTGACAAAGAGGATGTTGTCAGGATAGACGGGCCTACCATGAAACTCACCGATCTCGGCATGCGACCAATTTGGCGAGTCACTACCAGGCAACCATACGTCGTACCAAACCTGCGTAAGTCGTTGGAAAAGCAGGGCTGGGGCGTCTACTCTGGCGATATTCCGTTTCTCAATCGACTATTCTTGGATTTGGATTTGAGCATGCACATTCATGCTAAGGGCGAAATCATCGATACCATTGATGCACCCAATAATGACATGCAGCAAACTATCAAAGTGCGGGCTGCTGGTGGTGCTGGACGTTACAGTGTTGACATCACCGTAACCTGTACCATCGATGACTTATCTGATACTGATGCCTTTCAGGTGCCCTTCAAAGTGTTCTCCTTCGATTTAGAAACCAGTATCAAAGATGAATCAGTCTTGTGTGCGGCTGGATGGATTGAAGATATGGGCACTGGAACTCGACAGAAGTACGCGCTGGAAGGTGAAGAAGGCCATATTTTGGAGCAACTTACGCTAATTGTTCGCTCGCAAGACCCAGACATAATCACTGGTTACAATATCGATAATTTCGATTTACCGAGGCTTCGAGATAGGGCTGATGAACTCAGTAAAAGAGGCGGCTGGCGTCGCAAAGCCGCCTTATTTGGTTGGGGCAGGGTAGAACAGTCAGAACAGGAAATCAAGCGCACTCGAACTGGATTGCTACCTCGTCGACAAAGCAATCGAGCTTGGAACCTTGCTGGTAGAAGCGTAGTTGATGCGTGGTGGCAAACTCGTATGACCATTAGACCGCAGCGAGAAACGCTATCATATGTGGCCAAGTTGCTGTTTCCCGATGATGAGGAGCGCCACAAAATGGACGTTGATGCCTCGAAGATGGACGAAGAGTGGGCGGCACGCCCTGATGTGGTAATGGAATACTGTATCCGAGATGCCGAACTACCCCTTGACATCCTAGAAGAATTACAAGCAATTCGTCGGAAGGAAGCAACAGCAGCAGTCGCTAAAGTCAATTTTGATACCGCGGCCAATGGCAGTTCTAGCCAATTGGTTGATTCCCTAATCATTAGACTCGCCGACCGAGAAAATGTTGCAGTCCCCCTTACCGGTTCAGCCGAGCCCAAAGAAGGACAAATCACCGGTGGCTATGTTCACGATGTCGATGCTGGGCTTCATCCGTGGATTGCCGTACTTGATTTCAAGTCAATGTATCCTTCAATTATGATTGGTAGTAACGTCTGTTACACCACTAGAATTGACCCAATCCAGTCTGACCAGCCAGCCGAGGATGAGCCGGTTCACGTCGCACCAACCGGCGCCCGGTTCCGGCACCAAAGCGTTCGCAAAGGCTTGGTGCCGACCCTGTTAGAGAATTTGATGGCGCAACGAGACGTTCACAAAGCTGCACTAAAGGAAGCCAAGCAAAGCGAGGATTCGGCAGGAATCATGTTCCACGATTCGATGCAGTACGCGGTCAAGATTCTGATGAACACTTTCTATGGCGTCTTTGCTAGTGGCTTCTATCGCTTTACCCATCGTGATTTGGGCTCTTCAATTACCGCCTGGGCGCGTTTCAATATCAAGGACATCATCGCTCAATTAGGCGCAGAAGGTCATCACGTTGTCTATTCTGACACCGATTCAATATTTGTCCGCTCACCAGTGCCTGAAGGCTCACCGTCAACCATCAGACCAGACGAACAAGAGGCTGCCGATGCGGGCGATAAAACGGCACTTGCTAAGATAGCAGCATGGCAAACTGCTAAGCAAAGTATGATCGATTTCGGCTTAGAAATAGCCGAACGATATAGCAAAGATTCAGCCGTTTTAGAGTATGAAAAAGGCCTTTCAGTATTTTTTTCTCACGGGGCAAAAAAGCGCTATGTCGGCCAAGTGGTTTATCCAAGCGAAGAGATGCTGATACGTGGCTATGAAACTCAAAGAACCGATTCATTCGCATATCTAACTAAAACTATGAAGGAATTGTTTACCTTTGCCCTAGCAGATCAAGAAACTGAATTGGTCAAATGTGCTCTCGAGCGAGTTAAAGCACTTAGAAACAACGCCGTCAACCCCACGGAACTAATTCTCGCCAAGTCGTGTAAAGGAACGGTGAAAAAGGACGGTAGCGTAGATTTCTCCAAGGCCTATGCTAACCCCGACAGTATGGCTCAGGTGAGAGTTGCAAAAGCCAGAATCGCTCTCGGGCTAGGTTTCACTTCCGGAATGAAAGTATCCTATGTGGTCACTGACGCGTCCCGGTCACCAATGGCAGTAAAACCATGGCTAGAGTCAGAGGAAGGTGGCGGTATTACAGACTACGATGGCAAGTTTTACGCCGAGCGATTAGCCGCTGCCTTGGGCAGAATTACTGAAGCATTTGGTTGGAATGCCAAAGAATTGATGGCAGGCAACAAACAGAGTTCACTGTTTTCTTTTTAGTTGGCGCAAGTTGTGGAAGCACTTTTGATGGATAAACCCACCAGCAGGGCTGATGAAGTCGGCACTTCAACCCCTAATGATTGCACTCTTGATGCTCTGTGCTAGCCTTTCAGGCTGTATGTTCACCGATGAAAGTGAATCTGAAGTCAAGGTAACCGCGGTGTTTGATTACTCACCGAAGACCGATATCAGAACTGGTGACAGTGTTCAACTAGATGCATCAAGTTCACTGCCCGGGGACGGCTCACTGACCTACAGTTGGGATTGTGACGGTGATGCAGCTACCGATAAAACCGGTCAAATGGTATCATGCAGTTGGGAACTTGAAGGCACCTATAGTGTAACGCTTACCGTCGTTTCGGGCAGTAAAAGTAACTCGCAAACCAAAGAAATAACTGTTTCCGAAGCACCTGTTGGCTCACCGACTGCGGAAATAACTCAATACACCGATGAGGAAGATTGCACGTATGAGGAAATAGACAATACACGGGACATAATTTTGTGGATTTGCGCGATGGACAAAGATCCGGGCTCGGACCGAGAAATCCAAGACACTAGGAGTGTTTTGCTTGATGCCTACGACTCCACAGCTGGTGGTGAAGGCCAATACATTACAGAATACAACTGGGACCTTGATCTACTTGTCGACTCTGATGGTGATGGTAACAGCGAAAATGATGCGGATTTGACAGGAGAATCAGTAGAGTGGAAAGATGTTGCACCTGGAGAGTATCAAATTAATCTATCAGTCTCCAATAGTGTCGGAAAAATGGACGGTGACAAAATAAAGGTGTATGTGTCTTTCTACGGTCATTGGACTGATAGTGATTGGGAAATTGCCAGTGGCAACTCCAATGACCCCGAGGAAATCCAATTCGATATGCCGGTAGTTTACGACAAAGAACAGGGTAACACCATCAGGAAAGTCGAGTTAATCCTAACCTATCCGCAAATTGATGACGATTGTCAAGATGTAACGCCGGGAGAAGGTAACAATTGTCGAAATAAACTGGACATATACGCTTACAATGAAGAGGAGGAAGAGGCGAGAAATACCACTGAAACACCGATTGACGGTCGTGACCACGGAGAATGTGATGATGATAATGACTGTCTGCAACTACTGCTAAGTTCCTACATGTTCACTGAAACCGAATCGACCTTTGGCGACGGAGACTGGGTTGTGGCGATTCACAATGAGAAACTCAATGACCAAAAAATTGAATCTTTTGTCATCATTCTTCATTACAAGTAAATCCCAGCAATATATTGAGAAAGCCCTTTCATGGGTTGCCATCGAGGCTTAACCATGCGCAGAACCCGTATTGTTGCGACCATTGGCCCATCATCATCAGATGATGAGATACTCCAGACATTGTTAACAAGCGGTGTCAATGTCTGTCGGCTAAATTATTCTCATGGTGAGCCAGAAGACAAGACAGAATTGTACCAAAGAATCAGAGCGTTTGAAGGCAAAATTGGCCGGCCAACATGCATACTAGCAGACTTACCGGGGCCAAAGTTGCGCCTTGGTGAATTTAGTGGCATCCACATATTAGCTATGCAGGAAACGGTTGAATTACACTGCGGCATGTCACACATGGCTGATGCTAGTGACAGCAAACTACCAGTTCAGTATCCCGGGCTGTCCGCAGAGTTAACCACTGGCGACTTAGTGTTGTTATCCGATGGACTAATTCGTTTAGAAGTCATCAGCACTACCGGCCAGGCGGGTGGCGTAGTTACCTGCATAGTCAAGGATGGGGGGCCAATTTCAGCAAGGAAAGGTATCAACGTACCCGGAACCTTGGTTGATTTACCAGCAATCGGGGTTAAAGACGAACTTGCTCTCAATCATGCACTTGATTCTGGGGCTGATTTGATTGCCGTGTCATATGTTAGAACTGCAAATGACTTGCAACCAGCAAGGGATGCGATCAAGCAGCGCGGGTTGTCCACATGGATAGTAGCCAAAATCGAACATCCAATGGCGCTTAGTCACCTTGAGGAAATTTTAGACAGTGCTGATGTCGTGATGGTTGCACGTGGTGATTTGGGTGTAGAAATACCGCTCGAAGAAGTCCCCATAGCTCAACAGAAAATAATTGATAGCGCGCTCGAGCGAGGTATGCC
>DALZ01000041.1:7349-9652 GCA_002496955.1 Euryarchaeota archaeon UBA128
GCTATCCGTCAAGGAGCAACTGGAGTTATGTTGTCTGGCGAGACCGCGTCAGGTAAATATCCAATTGAGTCAGTGCAAACGATGGCAAGGATTGCTCAATCCACGGAGCAGGGCTTAGAATCTAGCAATCAAAAGCCAGAATCAATATCACGATTTAGGTCTACAAGGGCCGTGGCGCATGCTGGAGTTGAACTGGCTAAGATGTCCAATGCATGCCGTATATTGGTGGCTACAGAACACGGCAATGCCCCGCGCTTAGTTTCTTCATATCGGCCAAGACTTCCAGTTACCGCAGTGACAAACAGCATAGAAACCGCGCGAAAAGTGCAGATTCTGTCAGGTATCGATAGTATCGTGGTCAAAGAATATGAGCGCGGTTCAAAGACAATGCAGGAGGCACTCAAAGCGCAGGTTGACGAAGGTGTTGTTTCGCCCGGACAGAAGATTGTGGCGATATCTGGTTCACCCAAAGCCATCAGCGGTGTAACTAGCACCGCAAGGTTGTACAAAGTTTCTGAGACGGGGGAAATCATTGGAACAGAGTAATTTCTGCACCACTTATGGCGCACAGTATCGGGTTTTTTAGCCAAAAACCAACATATTTCCATGCGTCGCTTTCAAATAGGGGTTGCTTGTCGGGATGCTCGATAAGGAGTTATTATTATGCCATCTCAATGGGAAGACAAGAGTAAGCCACACCGTAATATTGTATTTGTAGGTCACGTAGATCACGGAAAATCGACGACCGTAGGACGTCTACTTCTGGACTCTGGCCATATCGAAGAACACGTGATTGAAAAGAACGAGAAGCTAGCAGCAGAAGCCGGTAAGGCTGGTTTTGGTCTAGCATACGTCATGGACGGATTAAAGGAAGAGAGAGAGCGTGGAATTACTATCGACGTTGCTCACAAAGAATTCTTTACTCCAAAGTATTACTGGACAATCATTGACGCTCCAGGTCACCGTGACTTCGTCAAGAACATGATTACCGGTGCATCACAAGCCGACACTGCGGTTCTACTGTGCGCTGCAAACGATGGTGTTAACGCACAAACCAAGGAACACGCTTTCCTTGCCAAGGTTTTGGGTGTAAAGGAACTTATTGTCCATGTTAACAAGATGGATATTTCTGGTGTTGACTGGTCAGAAGACAAATACAAGTCTGCCTGTAACGAGGTTTCTGCGCTATTGAAGATGGCTGGTTTCGGTTCCCAACTAGACCGCATTCCAATGATTCCAGCATCCTCACTAAAGGGCGACAACGTCTACGAAAAGAGTGCAAACACTCCGTGGTATAACGGACCAACACTGTTTGAAGCAATCGACGCTGCCGAGATGCCAGACAAGCCAATCGACAAGGCGCTAAGACTACCAATTCAAGATGTCTACAAAATTTCTGGTATCGGAACTGTCCCAGTCGGTAAAATCGAAACAGGAACCCTAAATGTCGGCAAGACTGTGGTCTTTAACCCATCACAAAAGTCTGCTGAGGTTAAGTCAATCGAAATGCACCACACAATGGTGCCAAAAGCAGAACCTGGTGACAATGTTGGTTTCAACGTTCGTGGTCTTGCTGCTACTGACATCCGCCGTGGTGACGTTGCCGGATACACTGACAGCGAGCCAACTTATGTAAGGCACGACGAAACCTTCGTTGGACAAATTCAGTTGATGGATATTCCAAAGGCTGTATCTGTTGGTTACACTCCAGTATTCCACGCCCACACCGCACAAGTCGCTGTTAGGTTCCAAGAACTACTAGAAAAGACCAACAAGTCCGGAAAAGAAGCCAACCCTTCATTCCTGAAGACTGGCGACGCTTGTTTGATTCGTTTCCAACCTACCAAGCCTCTAGCTATCGAGCAGATGGATACCTTCCCTGAACTGTCCCGTTTCGCTATCCGTGACATGGGTAAGACAGTTGCTGCAGGCGTCTGCTTGAAGATTGAGAAGAAGTGATTCTAGATCATGAGGATTGACTGGTTGGAGGATTAAATTTGGCAGCGGTAACAATTATCAAACTGACTGGTGAGAATCACCAAGATATTGATAGGGTTGCCAGTCAAATCAAGACAATCTGTGACGCCGGTGGTATTTCACTCCGTGGACCTATACCCCTGCCAACCAGAAGATTAGTTGTGCCAGTCCGAAAAGCTCCAGATGGCGAAGGCAGTGAAACTTACGACCACTGGGAACTTCGAGTCCACAAGCGATTATTGGAAATGGATATCAATTCTGGAAAAGATGAGTCTGCTCTGAGACAAGTTACTCGCATTGAGATTCCTGATACTGTTAGTATCGAG
>DALZ01000076.1:0-162 GCA_002496955.1 Euryarchaeota archaeon UBA128
GTTAGATGATAATGGTTTCTTGGAAGTTCAATCAGATTGGGCGCAAAATATTGTCATCGGTTTTGGTCACCTAAACGGTCAAACAGTGGGTATAGTAGCAAATCAACCAAAAATTTTAGCCGGCTGTTTAGATATAGATGCAAGCGACAAAGCTGCAAGGTT
>DALZ01000076.1:496-7677 GCA_002496955.1 Euryarchaeota archaeon UBA128
GTCAGATTTTGTGATGCGTTCAATATACCACTGATTACGTTTGAAGATGTGCCCGGTTTCCTGCCCGGCACAAACCAAGAGTGGGGTGGCATAATCAGACACGGTGCAAAATTACTCTATGCTTTTGCTGAGGCAACTGTGCCAAAATTGACGGTAATAATGCGGAAAGCCTACGGTGGAGCTTACGATGTAATGTCTTCCAAACATATTCGTGGTGATTACAATGTGGCATGGCCGTCTGCGGAATTAGCCGTCATGGGTGCTGACGGTGCAGTGGAAATTATTCATCGAAGACGACTTAAGAGTGCCAGAAATCCTGAGCAAGAACGCGCAAGATTGACTGAAGATTTTAATGACAAATTCGCCAATCCTTACAAAGCAGCCGCACTCGGTTACATTGACGATGTTATCGAACCAAACGAAACAAGAACAAAACTTGCGCGGGCACTTGACATGCTGATGGACAAAGAAGAATTAAGACCGGCAAGAAAGCACGGTAACATTCCATTGTGAGGCTAAACTATGAGTGACGAAGTTACATTTAGAATAGCCGCAATATGTGCCGTTCTATCAATTATTGACAACCAATCTGATGATGGTGCATTGGCTGGCAGAATGCCGGGAACTGCCTGGACTCAAGATCACATCAGGATGAACACGGGAAAGAACTCCTTGATGAACCGAAACTCATCTAGATCACCTTGGAGGTGATGCCTTGACAGAAATTAGGAAAGTTATAGTTGATGGAGTTGAGTATGAGGTCGCAGTCGATGTCGCTGAGGATGGTAAGTGGCATGCTAAGGTAGCAGACCAAATATTCGAAATTGAGATACCTGACTCCGGTCCTGTTGCCAAGAAAAAGCGTGTTGGCGGTGGGAAGAAAAAGAAATCTGGCACTGTTTCAGCCAACATACCAGGTAAGATTGTCACAATTGAAGTTGACGTTGGCCAAGTCGTTGAAGAGGGACAGGTCATCCTAATCCTTGAAGCGATGAAAATGCAAAATGAAATACAAGCACCAATTTCAGGCAAGGTCATATCTGTCAATTGTGAGGAAGGGCAGTCTATCGAAGCGAATGTCCCGCTGGTAGTAATTGAACCAAATGAAGAATAATCCGGTTATTTGACTCATAGCATACGACCATTAAAGTGCAGACAGTCATACGGCTGTGCGTGGCTGCTGAGACTGTGTGTGATTTCCCCGGTTGTGGTGGAGTAGGAGATATTGTATCAAGGCTCTCACCGGAAGGCTATCTGGTAGCTACAGGAAAAAAAGCATACTCATTCAGAGAAGCGTATCGACGGTTCCACTATTGCCAACAGTGTCACGACCAGTTAATGGGAGGAGTATGGTCAAGAGTCAGGAAACCTGACGACAAAAAGGATGGACACGTTGCTCCAACTGCGATTTAGCCGGCGAGAGTATCTTAAACCAATACTCCATCGCATAACTATGCAACAGAATGTTTCAAAGCATAACTTTGCGAAAATCAAAACCTCTGCAATGTGTCTACTTCTAATGGTAACACTACTATCAGCGGGTATCAGCCAAGTTCAAGCAGCCGGGTCCAATCAAAATGACTTAGGCTATAATACCGACTTACCTGGCACATCAAGCTTTGCTCCAACAATGTCACTCAATGGCATGGCACCACACTATTCTGGTATTTTGAGTGGAGAACTAGAGATTGGTGATGACCAAGATTGGTTCTTAGTTACTCTAGATGCTAACGAAGGCTTGGAAGTTCAGATAAATTACGCTTCAACGTATACATCACCGACCAATGGAACGGTTTACAACAATGAATTCGATTTAGCGATTTTTGATTCTAGCTTAAATCAAATAGACTACTCGTTTATGCAAAATCCAGAAATTGTTACTACTAATTCTTCTACTAGTGTTTCTGGGCATGGAGGTAGTGTATATGTGCAAATCTTACGCTATGCGGGATTTGGTTCATACGACTTGCAACTTTGGACTTGGAGCACATCCTCCAGCGGCGGAGGGTTTGCGCAGAACGATTTGGGTTTTGGCATTGATTTACCAAATAGTATCTCTGCTTCAAGCATACCAACTTTGGCTTTTTCCGGAACCACCACAGTCGCTGGCCAGCTAGACCCAGGACCAGATGATTATGATTACTTTGCAGTAAACTTAGCAGGAAATGAAGGCCTAGCCGTGAGCTTAAGTTTTGATGCTAGCGATGATTTAGATCTGACACTCTGGGATTCATCGCAACACAGCCCGGCCGTCGCCTCTTATGGAACTGCCAACCCAGAATATGTAACTACCAATGGGTCATTTGGAACTAATGCCCAAACAGTATATGTTGAAATATTGACAAGTAATCATGGCAGCCCACTGAATGACAATAATTACACTGTCACACTATGGAAATTTAGCACTGGCGGAGGGTCTACAGTCCAGGGTGATATGGGGTTATCAAATTACGATTTACCCAATACCCATGCCCTACTGCTCGCTGACTCAAATTGGCCTGCCTCTTTCAACGGGATTGCACCTGTTTCTACTGGTAATGCCTTTGCTCAACTTGACCCTAATGACAATGAAGATTGGTTGTCTATAACTCTTAATTCTAATGAAGCGGTTGCATTCGAGGTGTCGTATAGCCCAACCTCTTCAAATAACGGTTCGACATATGTTAATGATGTAATGTTAACGCTTTATGATGCAAACATGAATTATGTTGACTCTTCAATTGGCAGCAACCCCGAACTTGTAACGATGAATAATTCTGCGGCTGGTGCCGGAAGTCACGGTGGCACAGTGTATGTTCAAGTAACGCGATTTAGCGGTTATGTAAACTATGGAATTCAGTTATGGACATGGTCTGTGTCATCGACTGGAACCAGCAATCAGAGTGACCTCGGAAATCCCAACTACGACCTGCCAGACTCTCAAATAGCCCTGTTTTCCGATCCGTTTTGGCCATCTGTTTTAATCGGCAATGCACCATTTTATTCTGGCGTTTACACTGCTGAATTAGACCAGTATGGAGATAATGAAGACTGGATGGCATTTGCTCTGGGCTCAAATGAAGGTTTTGCGATTGAAATAAGTTACAGTTCTTTTTCATTCGTCAATTCATCTATAATCACTAATGACTTTAGTATAGAAATATACGATGCAAACTTAAATTCAATTGATTTCTCGTCGGGTAATAATCCCGATTATGTAACTACAAACAACTCAGTGACGGGACCAAGTAGCCATTCTGGAATTATTTTCGTCCAGATTGTGCGTAATTCTGGTTTTGGAGTCTATGACTTGGAATATTGGACATGGAGTACCTCTGGAGGGGGCGGCAGTAGCAGCGGCCAAACTGTGCCAAGTCCTTGTATCGGTAACTCAACCGCACCCGACATACTGGAGCCGAACAATAATCAGCAAACCGCAACAGTTGCTTCCTTTTTGCCAATCTACTGCACTGGGCTTAGTGCAGAACTTGATGCTAACAATAATGCTGATGAGGATTATTACGAAATCGAGATGATTAGTGGTGTAACTTATTATTTCAATTTGACATTTATTGATGCTAACGGCGATATCGACGCTAGACTTGAGGATCAGTCTGGAAGTAGTCTGACATTCAATGGATTTAGTTCAATGAGTTCCTCCAGTGACAATGAAGCAGGCGAGTATACAGCACCAAGCAATTTTACTGCTTATTTTGTTGTCTATCACTACTCAAGCTTCGGTTCAGGCGCAACCGCTAATTCTTATGACATAGAAATCTCAACCGATAATCCTGGAGGCGGTCAGTCATTTTCAAACATACAAGTCGAAATGTCTAACCGTACAAGTTTCACTATCGAAATGAGCGGTTTGGTGGTTGGTGATAGTTATCAATACGGTTACTCAAACCAATTTGAATATGTGAACAACGGGACTTTAACTCCAGCCATCACCTATGGGCCATTTAATTTCACCGCTACTGGCACCAATCAAACATTCAACCACTCTGTCAGCACGGCAGATATTGAAGGATTCTACGATGTTTCATCAGCACTTTACGACGCTAATGGTAACATGTTGAGTATTGACGGAGATTCGATATATCATGAAGTCCTAGTTTTAGAAACAACGTCATCAACAACTGGAGATATTTATGCATCCAACCTAACTAATGGTGCGCAATATACACTTTATTGGGGTGTCATTAATCTTGATAATTATATTTCCATGATGATTAACAATAATGTAAGCATCGAGGATGCTTTCAATGCAACAATAATCTACTCAGCACAAATTAATTTCACCGCAAATAATACCCCACCATACTGGCAGGTGGCGTGGGATAATCCAACAACAATGGATAATTACTCATTCTTTGGTTTGCTACTACCACAAGGCAACACACTTAATCTAACCACACTTGAAGGATATATTGGCATCCACGAACAGGAATTTGTGCCGCAGCTACCTTCAGCAGTGATCATAGACTACTCTTTAAGCGTAAGCTCAACAACCAATGATTTTTCCTCAGAGGGTCTTGATTTAGTCGCCGGCGACACATACTACCAGCAATTTAGAGTCGAAGACTCAAGCGGTGCAGACATTGAATACTCGAATATTTCCAATGTTACTGCAACAGCACAAAATATGTCGTTCGGAACGTTTTATTACACTACTCCATCAATATCTGGAGTGTATTGTTTGTTCACTGATTTATATGATGCAAATTATGTTCAAATAGTTGGTGATTCCGTTTGTGTCCAATTTATTTTCGATGATGACGCCGACGGCGTTCCTAATGAGCAAGACCTCTGTCTAAACACTCCGCAAGGAGCAATGGTAAATTCCGATGGATGTGCCAGCTCACAGTTAGACTCTGATGGTGATGGTTACAATGATAGTTTTGATGATTTCCCGCTGGACAATACCCAGTGGCAAGACACCGATGGAGACGGCTACGGGGATAACCCCGCTGGAAACTCGCCTGATGCTTTCCCAACCGATAATACCCAGTGGAGCGATATTGACGGCGACGGATACGGTGACAATGCGTTTGGTAATTCTGCAGACTCCTTCCCATACGACCCAACTCAGTGGTTTGATACTGATGGAGATGGTTACGGTGACAATGCCAATGGCAATAATCCAGATTTGTGGCCAACAGATGCCTCGCAATGGACCGATTCCGATGGTGATGGCTACGGTGATAATCCAACTGGTACCGCCGGCGATGCGTTCCCATTTGACAACACTCAATGGGCCGATTCAGATAACGACGGATATGGTGACAATTTAAACGGAAATTACCCTGATTTATTCCCCAACGATTCTACCCAATGGGCAGATTCTGACGGTGATGGTTATGGTGACAATGTCAACGGCAACAACGCCGATAAGTTCCCCAATGACCCAACTCAATGGTTTGATTCAGACAATGATGGATATGGTGATAATCAACAAGGTAATGATCCAGATGCGTTCCCAACAGATGGAACACAATGGGCAGATGCAGATGGTGATGGATTTGGGGATAATCAGAATGGCAATAATGCAGACAAGTTCCCTCAAGACAGCACACAATGGCAGGATTCTGATAACGACGGTTATGGTGATAACGCAAATGGCAACAACCCTGACCTGTGCCCTGCTACGCCATTTGGTGAAGCCGTTGACAGTAACGGGTGCTCTACTTCACAAACAGACCTCGATCTAGATGGTGTGGCCGATGCTGATGATGGCTGTCCAAACACACCCGCAGGAGAAATTGTCAACATTAATGGCTGCTCTGAAACGCAACTGGATGACGATAATGACGGGGTTGTTAACCAGTATGACTTGTGTGCAGCAACACCAGTTAATGCAGTGGTCAACGAGTCTGGCTGTGCTAACAGTCAACTCGATTCAGACAACGATGGAATTAATGACGCATTAGATTCCTGTCCTGCAACCGACCCACAAGCCAATGTCAACGGTTTTGGCTGTGCAGCCAATCAACGTGATATCGACAGTGATGGAGTAAACGATAACCTCGACACATGCCCCAACACCCCGCTTTCTGAAATTGCAGCCAACAACGGATGCTCAGAATCACAAACCGATTCTGATTTGGATGGTGTGTTCAATAATATCGACCAATGTCCTAACACCACATTGTCTGACTTAGATGGCGATGGTGAGTTTGACATTGACTCACTTGGCTGCTCGCCGATTCAGTATGATGATGACAATGACATGATCGATAACACCGTTGATGTTTGCCCGGCTACTCCAGCTGGTGAGCAGGTTGATGCGGATGGTTGTGCTCAGTCACAACTCGACGAAGATAATGATGACATATGGAATTCAGCAGATTTGTGTTTCGATACTGCTGAAGGACTGGCAGTAGATCAAAATGGTTGTTCGGAATTCCAGAAAGATGACGACCAAGATGGTTTAGTCAACGCATTAGATGTGTGTCCAAATACACCACCGTCGGAAATTATTGACCGAAATGGTTGTAGTTTGACCCAACTCGATACTGACGGAGATGGTGTCAATGACCTTGATGATGCATTCCCCAATGACAAAACCGAATCAATGGATACCGACCAGGATGGTGTTCCAGACCGACTAGATGCATACCCGTTAGATGCGGCCCGTTCAGAAGCAGAAACTGAGGATGAGGGAAGCGGATTCATGTTCATACTAGCTGCTATATTCGCAATTGGTGTAATCGGTGCTTTACTAGTAATTAGGAACAGCAAACAAGAAACCGATACTTCTCCATTCAGTCAGTCGACTTTTGAAGATGAATCTACTGAAGCAAACATGTCAGAAATTCTCGAGTCCAAGGATGTTCCAATTATTGAACAACAAACAGAACAACAAGAAGTCTACGAGGGGCAAACATGGGAGGAGAATGGTGTGCACTGGTCTATGGCTCCAGATGGCTCGCTATCTTACTATGATGTTAACACGCAATCATGGTTACCATACGAAAACTAACTACAAGCACACCAGTTATTGTTTTGGTTAGCTTGCCGGTGTGCACTGCTGCTGAATTGCGACCGATAACAATCTAGATGTTTGTTCAGACAATTCCTTGAGCCTGCATAGCCTCAGCAATCTTAAGGAAGCCTGCTACATTGGCACCAAAGACATAATCGCCTTCTCTACCATACTGCTTGGCAGTTTCTGCAGCATTTTTGTGTATGTTTACCATAAT
>DALZ01000136.1 GCA_002496955.1 Euryarchaeota archaeon UBA128
TGAATTACAAGCAATTGCTTCGCTGATTGGCAAATTTATTGATTCACATACTTTGTTAAATAAATCTCGGTCTTCGGCTTTGTCTATTGCGTCGAGATCTGAACCGATTAGTTCAACGCCTAATTCATCCAGTACCCCTGAATGGGCTAATTCACTGGCAATGTTCAAAGCAGTTTGGCCGCCCATTCCAGCCAACAAAGCACATGGTTTTTCGATTTCTAGAATACGTTTTATCGATGATGCTAATAACGGCTCAATGTATACTTTATCAGCCATCTCGGGATCATTTTGAATGGTTGCAGGATTTGAGTTCACCAAGATAACCTCGTAACCGTCCTCGCGCAGTGCACGAACTGCTTGGCTACCGGAGAAGTCAAACTCTGCGGCTTGACCAATTTTAATTGGACCACTACCAAGTACCATGATGGTTGTCAAATCATCTCTCCTTGGCATTTAGGCTGCCTCCAAATGTGTGTCAACTATTTCGCGGAATCTAACAAATAGGTTCTCTGCATCATGCGGACCGGGGCAAGCCTCAGGATGAAACTGCACGGTAAAGGATGGCTTACCGGTAACGTCTAGTCCCTCGACAGTTCGATCGTTGGCGTTGATGTAACGAACTTTTACTGCTTCACCATGCTGATTAATTGTATCAGGTGATGTTACTCCAGACGGATGTGCTGCGAGCATTCCTGCCTCGGGATCTGCGACAGCAAAACCGTGATTTTGACTAGTGATTTGGACCTTTCCAGTAACCAAATCGACCACCGGTTGATTTGCTCCGCGATGTCCATAACGCATCTTGTAGGTTTTAAGCCCGGATGCCAGACCCATTAATTGATGCCCCAAACAGATGCCCATAACTGGGTATCCCAATTTAACCGCCATTGCAAGCGTATCCCTAGCTGCTGTGGCTTTTCCTGGATGCGCTGGGTCGCCAGGACCATTGGAACAAAACAATGCGTCAATATGATATTCATCGGTCAATCTGGCAAATGGTATGTCTGGCGGACACCATATCACCTCAAAATGCTGACATAGACTTCGTAAAATATTGAACTTAATGCCACAATCTAATGCTGCAAGCCTCGGCTTTTTGAGACCAATGTCGTCCTCATCCCCTGCGTTCAGGATAACGGCCTCATTGATTGAGACTAAGTCAACCAAATCCTCCAACTCTGGCGAGGTAAGGTTTTTCAACCGCGTTTTGAGGATTTCTTCTTGCTCTAGTGGCCCAAAGACACATAGTACTGTTCCCAACTCTCGCACATTTCTAGTAATCTCTCGCGTGTCAACATCCTCAATACCAGGGATATTATGCAACCTTAGGAAGTCGTTGACCGTAGCTACTGAATCTCTGTGATCCGGATCTTTCATTGCATGCCTGACAACAACGCCTCGTGGCCAAACCGAGGAGGATTCAGAACGATTGATGTGTATTCCATAATTGCCAATGAGCGGATAAGTGAATGTCAATACTTGACCTGCAAAGGATGGATCGGTCAAGGATTCTTGATATCCCATCATACCAGTGGTGAAAACTAACTCACCCTCGCCGATTCCTTCGGCGCCAAACAGGGTCCCTTCATACCTACCTCCATCAGCGGTCAAAAGTATGCCTCGCCCTTGTGCTTGTCTTCCAAGAGTGTCACCGAATTTTAGCCCATCAGCAGCATCTCTGAATCTTGGATATGTCGATTTCTTGTAATCGTGAGAGCCCGGGCAAAAACTGCCACCTGCCTCTAGGGGTATCGACATCAGCAGTTGTCGATGAAGGACTCAAATAATAATTGGGATGGATTGGATTACCATTTATTGGTTTTTAGTCTGTCCAAATAATTGATTTTATCCTACACCAATTTTAGTAAGTAATTATATACTTAGCCGACTAATTGACTTCATGCACATCTTTACCTGTTTTGGATGGTGATATAATCAATTGTGGGTCAAAATATTGTCGATTGAATCCCTCCCCCTCCGTCCAAGAGTCCAAGAATAGTGCCAAGGCGGCAACCTCTGAATGTGGCTGATTGCCAACAGCGATATTATAATCACTTATGCTGAATAACTCAGAAGGCACTTTCGCACCACCCACAACTACGATCACGGGTCGGTTCTTGGGGATGTTCGGGACTACTTTCTTGAATGGTTCACCATACATTGTCAAGTGAACAATGATTGGTTTTTCAGATGTCGATGATTTATTTATTCCCCTCAGCAGTTTCATCGGCTGACTTTCATAACGGCAGTCTAGTCCATGTCCAAACCTATCATTTACCGATCTTATGTTAGAAAATAACTTGTTGTCCTTATCTCCAGATAAAATAAATCCTTTTGCTCCCATGGCTCTGCTTACTAATGCAAGATGGGTGGTAATTCTCGGGTCTCTGCCAACTCGATGCCCTAATCGCAAAACCTCGATGTCGAAGTCTGCCATTTTAACACTCCAAATAATATAACTCAGTCATCAAGTGACATACCGCTGATTGAATCATCTCGTTCATTCAATGGTTCGATATTGAGGCCTTTTGAATCACAAAATTTCTTCAACCAGGCGAGGAGCGATGCATCAACTAACAGGTGCGCACAATAAGTTATACCAAGCCAGAGTAAGGCTAAGCGGGCGGTTCGCCAAACGCCGTCTGACGTGGTTATCTCATCAGTGAAGAAACCAACTGCGAGCGGCTCAAGAACATACAGACAACATAGTATAATTAACGCGCCTGAAACTAATGCGGGTGCTAGTTTACCTAATTCTCTGCTAAAATCTCTCAACAACGCAGAAAGCAATCCTAAACCAATTACAGTAAGGGCAACCTGAGAGAAGTCCAGACCAAAAAATGTTGATATACCGGTGTCTAAATCATCATTACTGGTATCTACTGTCAGCCACCAAAACACCAGTATAATCGTACCTAAACCGCCACTAAAGTATGCCTTATTGGCGATCATCTTCAATATTGAAGCATTATCTTCGGGTTTTAATCGACTGATTAATCGTTCAGCTAATTCTTCACTATATTCTAGAGCTGGGTTACCAGGAACTGATGTTTCATCGTGAAGATTACCCTCTGAATTTATGGCATCGCCACCCGACATTAACTACCCTTGAAGGTCACAACTTATCAAATCTCTCGAACTGGGCACATCTATGAGTAGGAACTTAACACCCGAATCCAAGAGCGGAATAATTCTTCATCCG
>DALZ01000089.1 GCA_002496955.1 Euryarchaeota archaeon UBA128
AACATCGAAACTTATCACTTCTAAGTCTCTGGTAGCCAACCGCCTCTGAAGATTACGGCGTAATAACAGCAAGGTTTCCTCGTAATCCAGTTTGGTAGAAATGGTGGCAACAATCGCACACTCATCACCTTCTGGTGTAACACACGACGCCCATGCAACTCCCGCACAAGCGCTCGCACCGTCATAGGCGTATGAGGTTGCCATGTGACATTCAACCAATGTCCCCATCGGTAATGGGCGCGGCGGGGTTGCTTCAAAATTTAGTGGAAGCATTGCGCCTTTTGCTTCAATTAGCCGTGTGTCACCAAGACCCAGTTCAACAAGACCTTGGTCATATGCATCTTCGGAGTTTTCACCCCAAGGTGCAACTGCGGTCATCAGCCATCCATGGCAACTTCTGGGAACTCTACCAGGCTTCATGATTCAAGACAGTCGCAAGAGGTTCTTGAATGAAATGGTTATCGGATATCATGGTCCGAATAACGAAACTGCTGATTTTTATGTCGGCTTTAGGTTTGGTCATATTTGGGTTAATGACCGATAGTAGTGGAACTGTTGCTTCATTTTCAACCATTTTTCTAGTATTTTTGATTGTTACAATATTTTCCATTTATTGGAACTCGTTTAGTAATCAATACAAAAAAAGAGATAACTCCACTCCCGGGGTAGGGTATGAACAAACTACTGGTTCTCAAAGTAAAACAGCAGACTGGAGTGAAAATGATAACTTACCAAATCCCCTAGATTCTGATATTGATATACCATTGATGTAATCATAACAATCTGATTGTCTCGAGATTTCTCGGCGCATATGTCCGGCACTTATACCGTTCTCTTAGGGTATGCCCAAGTTCATTACACTTGTGATAATCTCCATGGTGACAGATTATATTACGCGGTTTTGGATGGATTTGTTCAACAAACTCTAGCAGTTGGCGTCGGTCAGAATGGCCCGAAAATCCGTCAATAGTAGCCATTTCACAACCCACTTTCACAATCTCTGTCTGACCATTTATTACCATGGGAACTTCGCTAAATCCCTTCTGCAATCTTCTGCCGAGCGTCCCTTCTGCCTGATAGCCAACAAAACACAATGAGTTGCGTTCGCTGTGTGCCCAGTTTTTGAAATACTCTACTACTGGTCCAGCATTCATCATACCCGATGTGGCCAACACAATACATGGAGAGGTATCCATGAGTATGTTCTCGCGCAGATCTCGACTCTTCACTGGCCTGAACCACTCATTACTAAACGGGTTCCCTCCATCATCTTTCAATAAGGATTTTCTTAAACTACTTGTGAGATAATTTGGATGAGCAGCATGAATAGCTGTTGCCTCTTGAATCATCCCATCTAACCAAACAGGCACGGGTTTCACAGTGCCTGAGCGAAATAATTCGTCGATAGCAATCATAACTTCTTGGCTTCGACCAACTGCAAAAACTGGGAAGATAATTTTGCCACCTCGGTTTATTGTGCGCGAAACTATATCCATTAACTCTTGATTTGCTTCTTGTCTAGATGGTTGATAGTCGCCCTCGGAGCCGTATGTTGATTCAAGAACCAGTGATTCGACACGGGGAAATCGCGTATTTGCGGCATCAAACAACCACGACTTCTCATATTTCTGGTCACCGCTAAAGAGTAGATTGTGCTTCCCGTCCCCGATGTGTAAGTGTACTGCTGATGAACCAATTATGTGACCTGAATTTGAAAAAGTCATCTTTATGTCCGGTGCGATATCAGTTGTCTGGTCCCATGGAACATCGACAACATGTTTTTGACAGGTCCTGATATCTTCCATGCTGTAAGGTGCCATCCGCCCTTCAGAACCACTAATTTTGAGATAATCAGTCTGTAGTAGTAGCATCAAGTCCCTAGTTGGGGGAGTACAAAAAACAGGTCCACGATACCCGTATTTGAACAGGACAGGCAACATACCAGCATGGTCTAAATGTGCATGGGTCAATATCACAGCGTCTATTTTTTCGATCGGAAGCGCTTCTGGAGCGTTGAAAAAGGGCATTGGATCTAATTCATTTGCTACGTTAACACCCACATCAATCATTATCCTTGATTCATTAGTTGTCACCAAATGGCATGCTCTACCGACTTCTCGATACGAGCCCAGAGCAGTTATTCTTGCCCAGGTTGAGCCGGGGCGTTGTGGACGGTGCATGTTCAAACCAAAGTCCTTCAACAATTTCTTTCTCTCCACAGCGTTGGCCTGACGATATCCTCTAATATCGTGAACGGTTTTTGAGAGCAATGGTGGGGTTCTCTCAACAATTGGAATCCATCCAGCTTTATCCCTTATTTCACTCACATTAGCACCCCTCCTGCCAACGGCTTCGCCTGGATTCTTGCACTGAATTATAACCTCACTGAAGCAGGCGTCAAAATACATTTGAGTGATTTCTGCTGACTCGGGTATTACCGATTCTATGATTGCTCTTGCTTCTTGCTCCGGTTTGACGATTTTTGGATCTGGTCGAATCTTTATCTTGCGCTTGATTTTTTTGGCGATTTTTCCAACCAACCCGTCGCCACCACCGAATTTTTGTGGCGAGTCGGTAACAATTGCAATATCTCCAGCCTCCAAATCAACTTTGTAATCTATCGATTTAGGGACTAACTTGGCTATTTCATCTTTCAGTTCTTTAAATGTGAGGCGCACTTTACCACCCTTTGATTCCCGAGTCTATCGACCAGTGTGACAAGCACATTGCAGTATACTGCGGGAAATTAATATCAAGATAGTAACTTGCTGATTTGGTCTTGTGTTTGCAATACAAAGCCATCTTTTTCAGTTATTACGGCGAGGTCCATGCCATTGCCGGAGGCTGCGTCACGTTGTCCTGACGCATGTAATGCTCGGGCTGCAAGTCTTAATGCTTCGGACTCTGTCATATCGGGCTTGAATCCGTCTTCAAGGACACCATACATGTAAGGAGAGCCTGAACCAGTTGCGCAATAAACATCGGGAATCGAACCCCCTGCTGAGTCGATGGAATAAACATGCCCACCGTCATCATCTACTCCTACAATCAGCAACTGAACCCAATGTGGTCTTCCTGAGAGAATGTTTGCGGTTAAAGTTGCAGCACCTTTCACCGTCATCGGTTGCTGACGCCTTAGCTCAAATAGTGCGACCTCTGCCGAAAGCGTGCGGGATAGCGATTGCGCGTGTCCGACAAGACCAGCAGTCGTAAGCGCTAATTTATCGCCAATTTTGAATAATTTTTGGACTGATTTGTTCGCAATGAAATGTCCCATAGTAGCTCTATGATCCGCACCAACAACGACTCCACCTTTGAAAGTAATACCAAGCGTACTGGTTCCGGTCTTTAGCACATTTGCATTGTTCTCCATCATCATTTACAACCCCGTAGACGGCACCTTTTGAACATTGGTGCGTAATAGGCTGAAGCACAATCTATTTCAATATTGATATTCGTTCGTAAAACAAGGATTGGAAAACCCATCATTTGTATCTAAATCAACGCAGTATTATTGTGATAGATACATCTAGCGCCTAATATGAAGCGTAAGAAGGATGAAGACCCTCATCAATCTTCACTCGATTCATTTGCGAACATCTCGCTTCCAAGCATGCCTGATTTAGACAAACTCGCTAAGGCAGATAAAATGCTGAAACAGGCCGATGATGCACAAAACTCAACAAAAAAATCCTCGCTAAATACTTTTGATATGCCGAGTATGTCGAGAGTCGAAAAACAAAACCAAGTACCATCAAAATTAATCTTTCATAACTTAGCAAACAAATATCCTGACCCACCCATAACCTCTTCTGAAACCGGTCTAGTTGTCCATAGAGCAGTGTTAAATGACATAACTGGAACATCAACCTTACTGGATTGGTTATCAGATGGACATGCTTCGATTGTTGAGATGGGTAGACTAATCAAGCGCGAAACAGAGTTCAGTGCTGCTCTAGATGCGATGCATACATTCATTGAAGGCGATTTAGGAGGGCAAATTATACAACTTACTGATACCAGATTAATGCTACTGCCTCCCGGCTGTCGAGGTCTAAAGGGAGTCGAGATGGAAGCTTTCGCCGCCAGTGCTGAAGAGTTAGGTCGGAGAAGGTTGTAATGCAAGAGTCTCCGGTAGACATCCCATGCCCTGTTTGCCAAAAAACGGGGGAAGTTTACATGATTGCACATATAGATCAAATACCATATTTTGGCGAGCATACCCAAGTAACTGTAATGTGCCACTCTTGCGGCTGGAAGCAAACAGATTTCATTCCTGCAGAAGGTAACAAAGCAGGCTGCTGGTCAATCAGTTTGGTCAATACCTCGCAACTAAAATCTCGAGTCGTGCGTTCATCTTCGTGTACTATAAGAATACCAGAATTAGACTTACAAGTAAACCCTGGCACTAACTCAACCGGTTATGTGTCTAACGTTGAGGGCGTTATCAATCGTTTCTTGGAGGTAATTAATATGGTTTTGAGGGATTTACGCCATGATATAACTAATTTGTATGGTGAAGAGACAAGTGACGACATATCCAAAACGATGGAAGATGTTGTAAAGTTAGAGGGCTTAATCGATCGCCTCAACGGCATTGGTCAGGAAGGGTGTGCTCCGCTAACTATTGAGTTTCTAGATCCACACGGTCATTCGATGATAATTGATGATACAGCGGTTGAAAGGGATTTGACAGAAGAGGAAATATTGACTCTACCAACCGGCCCTGAACCAGCCGTATTTTCGCCTTAGTTACAAAGCGTCACCAGCAAGGAAATCGTTTGTTAAGTGTTGAGTTTGGGCTTTCATTTCTTGATGATTTATCATCCATTCAGATGCCTTATCAACGCATATTTGTTTCATTTCACCGGCTAAAATCTTACCGTTTCGATAATCCTTGTTAATCTCTGATAAGTAATCATCATCAGTTTCAAAGAAATACATCAAATATTGATAAGCAACATCAACATCTGGATTGCCACCCAATCTCCGATGCTCCTCAATGGTAGATTGGCCGCCAGAATATGCACGCTTAATCTTCTTGGTTATTGTTGATATGTCGTCATCCAGAAATATAGTTGTCTTTGGCTTGCTACTGCTCATTTTCTGTCCGGTCAAACCCACGGCAAAATGATGGTAGGTAGAGGACGGCGCAAGCAATCCCAAGCCTCCAAGTTTCCGCTCAAGATTTAGTAACTTCATTCTTATCGCAGTTATATCTTTTTTTGTCGCACTGGGGACTACAATTGTTCCTTGTTTAGGATTTGAATTAATATCTGAAAAACCTAAATCGGTCAGAGATTGAACAATCATGTTGAATATTTCTGCAACCTTACCTTTGTCGATTCTACCGTTAGGTTGTTGCCCTAACAATTCTGCGTTATCTTCTTGCACAGACAAACCAATTAGAATACCTGGCCCAGTGTTATCTTTGAGGTTAAACCAATTTGATTTAGACGCAATGCCTCTGGTGAGCCTTAGATGTGGGTCTTGGTCTACACCTACTGGTACGACAATAGGCCTCAAGCCGCCAAATTCTTCGGTTTGAGGATGAAGAATATCACCAACCTGAACCATCGGTGCCTGAATATGAGCGAGATTAGTATCGCCTTTGAAACCATAAATTGATTCGAATTCGCTGAGATTAGTGCGGGTGCCAAGTTGAAACCCAAGACGTTGAACTTGGGAGCGAGAAGACTGGAAATAGACATCGGTGCTGTCTGAATCTAGGCCCAAAGCAGCATAATTAGCAATATACTCTTCTAGAGCAATTTTCCGGCCTCTAGTCAAGTTAATGCCGCGCGTAGCTTGGCTTTCTAGATCAGCGACTGCAATGGTCACATCGCCGCCGATCTTCTGCAACCACTTAACTTGCTCAATTACCATGGAGTGTCCCAAATGCATTCGGCCGCTAGGCATTAGTCCTGTCAAAACACCAAACGAGTCACCAGTTTTCTGAGCATTTAGTATTAAGTCAAAGTCTCGGTGAGCAAAGACGATACCTCTCCTGTGTAGATGAGAGGGGTTTGGCAAAGTCAGGTTGTTGAAATTTGATAAGCCAAATTGATCGATAATTCTGGAATAGTCTGTAGATTGCGTGCTGCTCCACGGGTCGATGTTTAATTTGTCTTCGACCACTTTGTTCCCTCGGTTCTAACTCAATAGCCTTATCACATCAAGCCTTCGATAGTTACGACGAGATTGTTGCTTTATTGAACCGGTTCTCGCTTTTTCGCAAGGGGTCCTAGACCCTCGCGCTTCAACACAAGCATCATACCCAAAACGGCAGTTGCACCAACTGCGACAGCAGCATATGGTAACCAATCAGCGCTGTCGACCGCCCTTGGCTCAAGCAACCAGGTGAACACTAGGTTATCTTGGTCAACAAATCGCTTTGACCACTTGAATAAGTCAGTAGTCTCATGAGCAGCTATTGTGATTGCCGATGAATGATTATTCCAAAATTCAGCGATTCCCATGACATCATAGTAACTATCATCAACGGTTATTTCTACTTGGTTGCCATCCAAAATACTCAGGTGTAAGTAGCCACTGTTAACCTTACTATAACCTTGTTTTGTACGGCGTTCGTCGGTTATATCCGCAAGTTCTGAATTGTTAGAGGTTATCGAAATAATATCAGATTCCCCAATGTCTAATTTCCATGTTATAGGCAAGTTCCAGCGCTCAGGGAATAGTTGTGTGCATTGTTCGGTTATTAATGACTCAAACCTAATTACATAGTTGCCTCCTGTAGGTTCGATGGAATGGTTAAACTCATAACATCTGCTTTTTGCCCAATAAGACCAAGCCTGTCCCCAAGTTGTTAACCAAGCCTCTGCCTCGTTAGCGATGTAATCTTCAATATCCGAATCATGTCTAATAGTCGCTTCATTAACTCGGCCAATCCAGTACATATTTACCAAGCCACCCTCATCTACCGCAGTTTGTAACTCTGACACTGAGCCGATTATTTGCTCTAAACTACCCCCACGACGACCTAGATTGTACCAATCCCAGAGGTCGGTTGGACTATCACTTGAATTATGCCATGCTGTGTAATCTAATCCGTTTTTATCACCATGAACGGTAAAACCTTGGTCGGCTATTACCTGATGTTGCGCCATTGTCAAACCATTTGGCGTGTAAGTTGAGAGTGGGTTGTTGCCCCAATTGCTTGAAAGTGTTCGCTCCTGTATATACTCTCGACAAACACCAGCAACGGCACCAGGATCTGCACCCCAAGATAAACCTGGAATACCATAGCAACCGAATTCATCGCCGACATTCAACCGCTCTTGGACCAGATTTGTGTTCAACCATCCATCCTCTTTCCATTCACTGCTCGCCACAACAACTGGTGAAAACACAAGACCTGCAATTATTGCAAGAACAGAAAATGTCGAAATGGCATGTCTCAAATTTCCACTACCCGGCTGTTATTTGCTCAAATAACATGTTTTTGATACTTCGTATTTCGTTCTGAATGATTGATTAACAAAATGGGACAATGCAACTAAATTCAAAGTAACTATCAAAGAGTCAACCATATTACATAGTTTATGGACAAACAACCCGACCCTGTTGAACATGCATGGCAGTTGTTGGAGAAGCATTGGAAAATCCAACCACGCAATGGGGGGATTTCCTACACACCCGGATACTCTATGATTAGGTTTATTTTTTCGCCGATAATTCGTGGTTTGGCAAGAATCAGAGCCTCTGGGGCAGAGCATATTCCAGGTCATGGTCCGACAATTCTTGCAGCAAATCATCTGTCGCACGTCGACCCAATACTTGTCATAGCATCATCTCGAAGAAAAGTACATTATCTTGCTAAAGACGCACATTTCAAGAATTTTTTTCTAAGATTATTTATGAATCTAACCGGACAGATAGAGACCCACAGAGAAGAAGGGGGGGATGAGGCTCTCGCAGCAGCTGCCGATGTTTTAGTAGATAATGCAGCCTTGGGAATTTTTCCAGAGGGGACTAGATCGAAACGAACAGAAAAACCATACTTGCTACCGGGAAAAACCGGTATTGCTCGCTTAGCGGCATCGTTTCCTACCGCTAAAGTAATTCCAATTGCCCTAGTTGGTACAAGAGAAATGATGTCGCCACAAAAAGATAAATTTCCAAAATTCTGGCGCTCCGTAGAGGTTAATTATGGTCGTTCAATAACTTGGTTTGAGTGGTTAGTTAATGATAAAGGTGGGGCGATGACTGCCAATAAAATCACTCAGATATCCAAATTAGAGGAACACGAAATAAAAACGGAAATAGCCAAACTATATCGCAAATTTACTGACCAGTTAATGCAGAGTATGACCTCCTTAGGCGCCCCTTGATTTTTGACTGCCAAGACAATTATCAAAGACTGGCTACAGTTAGTCGGCACGGTGATAGTGTGGAAGAGTATCTCAACCTGATGCGGAGAATTCTCGAGGAAGGAGAACAGAAAGGGGACCGAACCGGAACAGGAACGTTATCTGTATTTGGACACCAAATGAGATTCAATTTACAGGATGGGTTTCCAATGGTAACAACCAAGAAATTGCACCTAAAATCAATTGTTTACGAATTATTATGGTTTTTAAAAGGCGACACCAATGTAGGATATCTTCAAGAAAACGGGGTAAGAATATGGAATGAATGGGCTGATGAGAATGGTGACTTAGGCCCGGTATATGGCAAACAATGGCGACAATGGGAAGCAAAAGATGGTCGAATAATCGATCAGGTAGAAGCTGCTATTGCGATGATTAGAACCAACCCCAACAGTAGAAGAATCATTGTCTCAGCATGGAATGTTGGCGAACTGGACCAGATGGCACTGATGCCTTGTCATGCTTTTTTCCAGTTTCATGTTGCGAACGGCAAACTCAATTGCCAACTTTATCAAAGAAGTGCTGATGTGTTCCTAGGCGTGCCCTTCAACATTGCCTCATACGCACTTCTAACTCACATGATGGCACAAATCTGTGACTTGAAACCCGGTGTGTTTGTCCATACTATTGGCGATGCCCATCTGTACAACAATCATCTCGAGCAGGCAAGACTTCAGGTAAGCAGAACACCACTGAAACTCCCAACTCTCAGACTCAACCCTAATATTAGGAAAATCGACGACTTCAAATTTGAAGACATCGAGATCCTAGATTACCAACATCACCCACACATTTCTGCTCCAATCTCAATTTGAGTGATCTTATGCTGACAATGATATTCGCATGTGACCTTGATAACGCCATTGGCAAAAATGGTGATTTGCCATGGCGTCAATCAACAGACCTTCAACATTTCAAACAAATTACCATCGGGGGAACAATCGTAATGGGAAGGAAAACATGGGATAGTCTTCCGGGAGTGTTACCTAATCGTCGACACCTAGTTATGTCTAGAAATAATCTCGATGCTGTCGAAACGATAACTTTTGATGGGGTATTAAAGTTGAGTGAAACCGACGAGATTTTCATAATTGGTGGTGGTGAAATCTACTCACTGTTTTTACCGCACGCTGATAAAATACATCGAACAATTATTCATTGTAAAGTCAATAATGCGGACACCTACGCACCAATGATTGATTATGAGGAGTTTATCGTTAAGAATTCAAAATTTGTGGAGAAATCTGCTCGGGATGACCATGACATGACGTTTGAGTTACTGGTAAGAATTGATTAATTATTCCTTAATATTATACTCTGTTACCCTTACACCTAGTCTACCGGTAAGTGCCTTTCTTTGCATTATGCGATGATATTTTTTCTCGAACGCTGCTTTCAAATCAAGCTTCATGGCAATTGAATGGCCCATTAACAGAATCAGAACATCTGCCATTTCCTCTGCGCATTCTTCAATCGGCTTACCCTTGGTAATTGCCGCTGATAATTCCCCTAATTCTTCAACAGTTAATGCGATTCTGTAGCCCATATCATGACCATTTTTACCTGCAAAGTCATGCTTGTGATGGAACTCCGCTACTTTTTTCATCATAATCTCCCATTCATCTTTCGGGACATGGGACACCCAATCAAGTACTGACATTCCTTCCATGAAGGCGACTTTGTGCAGACAAGGAATATACCTTTCCTTAGAACTGCAATAGTCTTAGTACGCTTAGAATAACAGGGTTTAGCCGATCATTGGCTTGAGATGCCACTAAGTTATGCGATAATTCGGCGCTGGGATCTCCTGGTTCTCGTCCAGCTGCCCAGTTTGATGAAATACAAATTGCCGAGTATGGTATCATGATTTCATTGGCTAACTTAACCTCCCTTGCCATAGTCATACCAACCATATGACCTCCTAACTTATCGATTGCATCTACTTCTGCTCGTGTTTCAAAATGAGGGCCTTGAGCAAGCCAGTACGTGTAATACATCTTTTCTGAGTCATCAAAACCCTGAGCATCTCGAAGGCTCTTCTCAATCATACTGTTTAATTCACGGGAAAATGGTTCGGTTACGGAAGTGAATACGGCAAACGTATCATTGTAACTTGTTGCGACACCTGTGAAGTCAATGTATTGATCAGCGAGACCCACTTTCCCCGGTGGAAAGTCTGCTGCAAGTGTACCGATTGAACAAACCGAAATAATAACCTCACAAGCAGAATTTTGCAAAGCCTTGATATTTGCTTTATGATTTATCATGTGCGGTGGTTTGTTGGCACTTCCATTATTGTGATGACGCTGTAGGAAGACCAATTCCTTTTGTTTGCCTTGGCAATTGACAGTAATGCACTTGAGTGGAACATTACCAAATTCAGTATCAACTGTGACTTCATCACTCCGTATGACACTGATTTGGAGTTGTTCTAGTTCAGAACGATAGTCCGACTCTAAATTGATTGACACTAACCCAGTACCGCCGATTATGCCGATTCGGTCCATATGCCGAACACCTCGATTTGATTATTCTTGGAGTCTGGCAATTAATTCCGCTTTTTTGCCGGAGACAGGCTTTCCTGCTGCTTTCAATTGCTCTTTCAATTCAGCTACAGTCATGCTTGAGTAATCAACATCTTGAGCATCGGCAGCAGCATCTTCTGAAATTGATTCCACCTGTTCTGATACTTCCTCCGACTCGGTGTCGTTCAAAGGTTCGATTTTTTCGGATTCCGGTTCCATTGCTTCAGCAGCATCTAAAATTGATGGAGATTCTTCTTCTTCCATTGCAGCAGCAAGCGCAGCGGCCTTTTTAGCCTTGACTTCGGCAGCAATTCTTGCTTCTTCGGCATGGATTTCATCAAGTGTGGGACCTTTTTCTGTGACCACTCCAGATTGCAAAAGTTGGCTCTTTCTAATCGAGACGGACTTGATTGGATAAACAGGCTTCACAGCCTTTCTGATGTCTTCTTCGAGTTCTCCACCAAGAATAGACTCTTGCAACTTTGCGTAGGTATTTTTGGCTGCATAGCCTAAGAGTAAGTCTCTCGTTTTCGAGCGCATTGCTTGCTTTACAGATGTTTGGACTCGCTTTTGGGTTATAATTAGAGGTTTTAATCTAACCAGATATCCATCGGTTGTTACAACATCAACGACATCATCAATCTTCCCGCGATAACGCCTTATTTGTCGACGTGTGTGGTCAGTCTGGTGGTGATGTCCAATAAATGTCGTGAGCGCATCTTGCCCAACACATTCGTCTACTCTAAATCGCAGTATTACATGCATCTTGGTGAAATCACCGTTGAATTCTTGCAGGGTCATTTCGTAGACCCTACCCATTATGTGGTCATCTGACTCACCGATTGTTTCACCGATATGCTTGAAGTCCCAAGGGTGGCGTGGTGCCCTGATGGTATACCATCGTTTCATCTTCCATTTATCACGCTGTTTTCGTGCTGCCGCACGCGCCTTTGCACTCACTTTTTTTGCCATCGGTATCAACTCGGTTAGTCTTGCGGGGGCTACCCCACTTGCAGGTTGCCGACATACCCCCCCTATTTGAAAGACCCTGTTGAGGGTGCTGAGGTTATTTCCTGATTGACAAACCTCATGAACAACAATACCAACCGTCTACCATGGCCATTCACCACATTAATTGTCGAGCCACGGCCAGCGGACTGGATAACCTAGCAGCGATTTTCGACTCTATGGCGTGGCTGTCTGGTGACAAAGACCAAATCATGGTTGACCAAACTACTTCGTATCACGGTTCTATCATAAACATTGTAACAGTAAAAATAGAAAAAAATCGCCAAATTAAACAATTCACTGAAAAGTTAAGGCTTGGGGATCTGGACCAGATTATTCAGGGCATTTCTGAAAGAATTGATGACAGCAATACACTACACCTGAGATTATGTTTAGACTCCCTAGTCAATCAGCAGATTGAATTTATTACTTCAAATAAAAAAAGCGTAAAATGCACTATGAAAATTAAGGTCTATCCCGGCCAAGACCCTATCGATAACATTACACAGTATCTGTCGGGCCAGCATTGAGATACTAAGTATATTCAGATGTGGTAAATCACAAGAGGTTAAGTATCCCTAATTAGCGCCTACAATGGGGAGATACATTGCCGCATGTAGTTACTTCATCGTGTGTTAATCACAAGTTTCAGGATTGTGTGGCTGTCTGCCCTGTTGACGCCTTCAGAGAAGCACACACTTACCTTGTTATCGACCCTGAAGAATGCATAGATTGTGGCGCATGCGCTACAGAATGCCCTGTTGAGGCAATTTACCTAGATGATAATGTTCCATTAAATGAAATCGAGTGGATTGACAGAAATGCAAATGAGTCGATAGACTCAGATGTTGCTAATGGCGGCTCGCCGATACTTGGAAAATTAAGGTAGGAGTAGATATTATGGGTGATTTGGATTTTAATAAATTTCGTGGCGGTAGTGAGTTATTGAAGCGAGGTTTTGCAAGAATGCAGCAAGGCGGCGTGATAATGGATGTTGTTGACCCGGAACAAGCCGCCGTTGCTGAAGATGCCGGTGCTGTTGCGGTCATGGCTCTGGAGAGAGTCCCTGCCGACATCAGAAAACAAGGCGGCGTTGCGCGCATGAGTCATCCGGACATGATTCAGGGGATTCTAGACTGCACATCTATTCCAGTCATGGCCAAATCAAGGATTGGCCACGAAGGTGAATCCCGAGTTCTCGAGTCCATGGGTGTCGATATGATTGATGAATCCGAGGTTTTAACCCCAGCAGACCCATACTTTCACATCAATAAAAAGGATTTTGAAATACCATTTGTTTGTGGAGCAACCGAACTTTCAGAAGCAGTGCGTCGAATATACGAAGGTGCAGCCATGATTAGAACCAAAGGTGAGGCTGGCACAGGCAATGTAGTTGCAGCCGTCACACATGCGAGAATAATCGACCAAGAAATTAAACAACTAAAAAATCTTGATGAAGACAAGTTATCCATTGCTGCGGATTCAATAATATCCAGATACAGTGTGCTAGCAGAGCAATCATCGCTACCCGGAACTCACGATGTTACGCCGTTTGGCCCAATAGATGATACAATGCATTCTGAGGTTGTCGAAATTCTAAAAGAGGTAAAATCGATACAAAGACTCCCAGTAGTGACATTCTCTGCCGGAGGTATTGCTACACCAGCTGACGCCTCACTAATGATGAGGATGGGAATGGATGGAGTGTTTGTCGGTTCTGGCATATTCAAGTCAGATGACCCAAAAACTATGGCAGATGCCATAGTTCTCGCTACAGCGCATTACGACGACGGAGCCAAGGTAGCTGAAGCAATGGCCATGACGCAAGGCGACCCCATGAAAGGGGATGAGTTGGAAACGCTCGAAGTCCGATTGGACCAACGGGGATGGTGAGGTCTACTCCAGCGGTGTCTCAACTCCTGATTCACCAAGGGTCCACTTTAGAGTTTTGACGACACCCTGTAATGCCTTATGATTTCTCGCGGCTTCCTTCATGCCCTCCAGGTCTCCGTTCCTACGACACTGGTCATACCAATTCTTCCACTGCACTAGGCGATCCTCAGCATTTTCTAGCATTGATTCTATTTCGGCCCAAGTTCTACTGTAAGACCTGACAGGTTTATTGGTTTCATCAGTCATTGCAACAAATTGGCCAGATACAAGTTCTATTTATCCTGTATGATTCTATGGCCGTTGGAAACTTTTTCTTCAGTCAATATTGAACCGGCTGGAATCTTAACATTGTCTCCAATCACGCAATTAATGAGGCTACAGTCATCTCCGATGCTAGAATTTTGACCGACAATTGACGAGATTATGCTACACCGGTCTCCTACTTTGGAGGTTTTCATCAACAAGCTTTCTATGCACTCTGTGTTTTTACCCAAGAAAGCATTCTCACATAAAACAGAATCAACAACTGGGGATTCTGAATGTGATGATTGCAAAAGATAACCACCATCCTTGGTCAACTCCCCAATCGGTAATTTGAATGGTAACTCTGCTGAATTATGCACAAGGTAATTCTGCGCTTTAATCAACTCACCCGGTGTCCCGACATCAAACCACACTCCATTCAATTTAATTCCATACATAGTATATCCTTCTTGTAGCAAGTGCGGAAATAATTCCTTGCTGAAATCAAATTTCTTCCCACGTGGAATATGGTTTATCACTTCTGGCTCAATAACATACAATCCAGCGTTGATAACATTACTAAATGCATCAGTTGGTGATGGCTTTTCCAGAAATTTTGTAATATAGCCCTCACTTAGTTTACCGTTGATGATGCCACCCTTAGTTTCGGACAACCCGACAATCCCATACTCTGTTGGGTTATCTACTTCCCACAGAGCCATTGTTACCGCAGCATTACTATCCCTATGTGCTTTCAATACCATTGCCAAATCCGAGGATAAGATTGAATCACCGGAAGCAACAACAAAAGTTTTTTTCAACTTATCCTCGAGCAGCTTTACGCTGCCAGCGGTGCCCATTGGGTTGGCCTCTTGATTAACAGAGCATACGAAATCAGAGTTTCGGTTCCACGAATAAACTAACTCAGCCAAGCTGTCACCTTGATAACCGGTTGTGACAATTATTTCATCGATTGACAACTTAGTCAGTGCATCTTTAACATAGTTGATGACAGGTATCCCAAGGACATCAACTAACGGTTTCGGTCTATATTCGGTAAGTGGAAATAGTCTACTACCTTTCCCGCCCGCCATAATTATGCCAAGCACCGACTCACCCTATCTTCGTCTGGCAGAGTTGACATCTATCCTTCGCATGTTCTTTTTCTTGTTAGATTTGCGAGATTTGTTTTTGGTTGCAAAATCTTCTTGGCTTATTCCACCGAAAGTTATACTCCCATTGGACAACAATGATTGAGCAAGATTTTCTGCTACTTTCTCTGATTGAGCGCCGGTTTGCATTTCCTTAGCAACAGCCGCATTGTGATCTGTTAACCATGATTTTCTTTCCTCACGAACAGATTTTAACTCATCTCTCGCCTTGTTGACATCAACCATCAACTCCTCAATTTTAGCGTGAACTTCATTCGCCTTTTCTTTTAGTTCGACGAATTCTGTATGGAATCTATCGCCCTCAGACTTCAAGAAGTCACGATGTGCAAACGCCTCATCCACCTCTGGCGTCTTCAGATTAAGTCGCTCTACTGCTTGTATCATTTCGTTATGGGCGGCATCCGCCTCAGCCTTCAATGTTTTAATGGCAGTATCAATGTCAGACATATCCACCTCTACCATCTTGAATTTGGTGACCTCTGGCTCTAATTCTTCAATACGTTTGGAAAATTCTTTGATTTTCTTGACCATTTCCTTCTCTTTGTTTACCCCAACAGAGGTTGTTTCGAATTTCCTTTCCAGAGCGTCAACCTGTTGTTTTAAGTCTGCATATTCTGCAGTAGCTGATCGCTTGCTATTATGATCCTTACGCTTGCCCTTTATTTGAGAGATTAAATCACGCATTTGACTCTGTATTGTATTACGTTTTTCCTTGAACGACTTGATTTCCGCTCTCATCGCCCTTACCTCAGCAACTAGCAACTCAATTTTACCGCGATGTTCCTTGTATTGGCTTTGCACGGAATTGCGTTTCTCAGCAGATACCTTAGCCTGAGCATTGAAATTATTTCTTGTTTCACGCATCTTGCGGACTTTAGTTTCCATAGCGTGCAATCTTTCGCGTAGGTCTGCATCGGGCCTCTCATCGCCGTCATTCATTCTACCGCGCATGGTGTGTGGTATAGGTCCACCATTTCAAAATTATGCTTTGGTAAAAATACTCAAACTATGATATAGGTGAGCAACGATGAAGATAACAGTGTTCCGAGAATGCCAATCATGTTCAATACAACTGACGACGAAGACCTAATCTTTTCCTTGAATACCGAACGGATTCTTACATTCATTTGGGAACCGACTATTAATTCCCCACTTACTTCTTCCAATCGAACACTAACCGTCGCTTCACCAAATCGCTCGGGCAATAAAGTCTGCCACGCTACAGTTCCGTCGCGTAGCAAAGCGGACATAATCGCAAGAATATCATCGTTGCCTGATTGACTTAGTGGAACGCCAAACTCTGGCCATATTTTGGCCTCGCCCGGCTGCAACAGGTAAGTCATTGCTAGGTCGTGTGGCCTAAAATCAGGTGATTGAACTCGCAAAACCACCATCCTTGGTTCTTCAGATAGATTATGCATGTAGGTAAATAGATTAGCCTTTCCATGAACAACATTTTCCATGTCGACTTCAAAGATAATGTTGTCACTTACTAGTTTTCTTCCTGAGGCTAAACCTTCCTCAATTCTACCAATCATACGGAAAAATGCTGGACATTTATTTCTTAAGTGGTCAATAATAACCAACCACTCTTCGATGGTAAATA
>DALZ01000008.1 GCA_002496955.1 Euryarchaeota archaeon UBA128
GTACCGATGGTCATTATTCCACCCAGTCCAACATTGTCGGCTTCGTTCTTTTCAGTGACCATCTCGTCAGAATCTAGAACGACGATTACATTATACTCTCCTTGGACAATATTGGTTGGTACTGCGCCACTGACAGTTACTACTTGTGTGGCATTAATTGGCAATCCAGAGGACAAGGTAGTATTGCCAATATTATGGTCTACCCAAGTATTACCATTATCCACGCTCAAGATTGCTTCAACCATGAAAGCATCGGATAGGTCAAGAGTTCCATCATTGATAACTGTAATATTTACTGAAACGGTATCTCCTGGGTTTGCCGTTGGTTCAAATGTCACATCATCAACTGCAAGATTTGGCACCGGCACGCTGTAGTTTGTCCATACATCAAATGTGTAATTGCCATTTCCTGCGTAATGGGTGATATTTAGGTAGTATGTTCCGGGTTGATTTTCAAACGATGAATCCTGAGATGTAACAAATTCATCGGCGTCATCGAATGAACCTGAGGAGTCAATTACTGAGCCGTTAGGCTGATGTAGTCGAAGGTCAAAATCAACCCCTGATTCCATCGATAAGGAAACTGCAATGGTGTGATTTGCAGGAACATCGAAGGCAAAAACATCGCCGCCATCAGTGACGTCCATACAACCAGTGTAAGTCGCCGTTACATTATTACCCATGTTAGTTGGTGATTCTGTCCAGTTTTGTGGCGCATCTTGCCCCGTATTAGCATCGTTTTGAGGGTTAGCCCAGTCAAGGCAGGACTCTGTATAATTGGTCCATATGGCTAGGTCATAATCACCGATTGATGAGCCGCCTCCTTGATTATATGGTAAGACTACAATCCAATATGTATTGGGCGTCGATTCGATTGTCGAGCCAACGCTTGATACAGATTCCGTTGGGTCGCCAAATTCTGAACTATCGGCTATGTAATAAGAACCATTATCCTCAAAGACGAGATACAAATCGTAGTCATTGGCATAATTCGTCATAGTCGCTTCGACGTTGTAATCCTGATCCATGGTAAACTCATACCAGTCTTCTACATCGGCAGTATCGGCACAGCCAGTGAATGATATCGTGGGATTCGCCGCTAAGTCTTTGGCAGTATTGGTAGTTGCATTACCCGCGTCACCGGGAGAGCCCCCATCGTTTTGTAGCGCTGGGCAGGGTTGTCCAACTGCATGCTTGATGTCTTTTCGTAAATCATCCTTCAGTATCGGTTCTCCAAACGGATTTATTTCATTATCTACATCAGTATTATCGGGTGAATGATGGATACTAATTATCGGTGTTAATGCGGTTATTATGAACATAATTCCAACAAAAAATCTTAGACTTCGCATGCTGCTCACATTAGACTGTGCGCGCCGCTAAGTTATCAAACTACGGGATTGCGGTTAACAACTGATATTACTGTCAGCACTTCAAATCATATCGCTGCGAGGCTGACAAATCGCATGGTATGATATCAGTTATTGCCAGACCTTCTTACCAAGATAACTATCAAAACAACTAGCAAGGAGGCCGTTAAAGCGATGCCTACTCCTGCAATAAGGTAAATTAACGAATTGTCTGAACTTGTTTCGATAATTATTGGACTACCTTCTTCGTATTCGTATTCCATTGCTTCTGGACCAATATAGCATCCCCCAAAATAAAATTTCAGCATGTCACCACCATCCCAGTAATACTCCCAAATATCAGCCGATTGAAGCGCATCAGTAACATAGTATTCTTCGCCATAAACCACAATGAAAATGATTACTATCTCATCAGATAGACTCTCATATTCTTGGAGTGGGAAAGCAATACTAATATCAGAAGATTCACCAGGACCTGCATCTATTCTTATCATATCAGGAATCTTTGAAATGAACTCTTCGTTATCGACGATACGAACATCCTCTCGCTCGTCGATGTATTGCACTACGGTGGCGCTAAATCCGACTGCAGCATTGGCATTTTGGTGATTGGCTTGGACGGTTACTGTAGCGTTCAGCCCGTATTCGACTCCGCTAGAACAGGGTTCTGAAACCCAATCTCCGCCGAAAATTCCTTGATGGGATTGTGATGTTTGTTGTAAATCAACCGTAGTCCATTCCAATATTGTAAGATCTAAACTGCTGCTGGTAGTTTCGCAATCGGTGCATTCGCGAATTCCAGCATATTGTATCACAGTCGCTTCAAATGTCATTCCTTCGATTCCCGCGGGAGCGTCCTCTGTAACCCACAAGTAGAACCTAACTGCAATCTCTGAATTACCATTAACGGTTACTGTTGAATCCTCGTCATGGTCCTCTGAGTAAATCCATTCTAAATTAGTCTCAACCTCAACTTGGTAAGCATTCTGGTTGTTAAGAATACATTCAATTCCGGCACGAATCTCATATTGTTCAGGGTGTGCTCTTAGTTCAGCTTCGTAGACATTTACACAGTCTACATCGACCTCGGGTTGCGGTTCTGATTGAGCGACCGAAGACGCTGATAACACCGACAGCAGCAAAATAGAGATTACAACAAGCAGTCCCCTCATGGTTTCTGGAAAATGGCAGTATTTTATCAAACTACGGCCGACGTTCTATTTCAGTAAACACTTCGGCGATGCAGCGTTTACTGCCGCTGAAACTCCTTGCTGATAGCGACGAAAATTGTTCACAAACATCTCGGCGAGGTGGTCTGCAGTTTGGTTGTAGGACTCTGGGTTTTTCCAAGTTTTTATTGGTTGTAGTAGTTCGCTGGGCACGCTGGGGCAGGTAGTTGGGATTGCGAAGCCAAATCTCTCATCTCTAACGTAGTCAACTTGGTCGAGTTGCCCGTTCAAAGCGGCGTCTAGCATTGCTCTGGTATACTTTAGTTTCATGCGCTGACCGACACCATAGGGACCTCCTGACCAACCAGTATTAATCAGCCAAGCCGAGGCTTGATGTTGCTCCATTTTATGCGATAACAAGTCTGCATAGACACCAGGATGCATCGGCATAAATGGCTCACCAAAGCATGCTGAAAACGTTGCTTCCGGTTCTTTTACTCCCACTTCAGTGCCGGCGACTTTTGCCGTGTATCCTGAGATGAAATGATACGCCGCTTGTTCTGGTGTCAATCGTGAAATTGGCGGCAACACGCCAAAAGCATCACAGGTCAGGAAAATTACGTTCTGAGGGTGGCCGCCTGTTGAGTCAACCGTTCGATTGGCGATGAATTCAATTGGATATGACCCTCTGGTATTCTGGGTAATAGATGTGTCATGGAAATCTGGTATGCCGTCTTTATCCATGACAATGTTTTCCAAAATCGAGCCAAACATCCGGGTCGTACCAAAAATCGCAGGCTCGTCTTCTTCTGATAGATCAATTAGTTTAGCATAACATCCGCCTTCAAAATTGAAAACCCCATTAGCGCCCCAACCGTGTTCATCATCACCGATCAGCGCACGCTTCGGGTCGGCTGATAGGGTCGTTTTTCCTGTCCCAGATAGTCCAAAAAATACCGCAGTGTTCTCACCATTGGTATTAGCTGAACAATGCATTGGCAAAATGCCCTTCTTTGGTAAAAGTAGATTCATTACTGAAAAGATTGATTTCTTTATCTCGCCGGCATATCTAGTGCCGCCAATGAGCGCCTCACCTGCTTGATAATTTATTATTACAAAGCACTGAGAATTCAACCCATCCTCTGGGCTAGCCTCGAAATAAGGTGCATGATATACCACGAATTCAGGAGAATGATTGGTCATTTGTTCATCAGTGGGTCGGATAAACATGTTTCTAGCGAAAGCATTGTGCCAAGCACTTTGATTGATTACTCTAATGGGCAATGATTCCGACATATCTGCACCGCAGTATAAATCTTGAACAAATAAATTATCTTGGTTTGATAGGTATTGCAGAACCTTTTTCCGCATTCTCTCAAACGTCGCAGCATCGGTTGAAATGTTGACATCGCCCCAGTTAATGTCTTGATCGGTAGTAGGTTCTCTAACGATGAATTTGTCTTTAGGAGACCGCCCGGTTCGCTCACCGGTTTCAGTAACCAATGCTCGATGGGCGCTGAAAACTCCCTCGCCTCGATCTACCGCCATTTCGACTAACTCTTCAACCGGTAGATTCCAATGTATAGTTGCCGCACTACTCATTCCGTGCGTTGACAGGTCCGCAGGGTGCGAACCTACTACATCGGCCATGCTAAAACCAATCAAAGGTCGTCTTTGTCTTTTTCGTCTGATAGTGCCGGGATAAACGGTATACTTTGGCCAATTTTAGGTGATGAAAAAACCGATACAATTTGGTAAGAACGACGCGAGGATTGAATACCTGCATCCAGCCAACTGGTTGTATGTCTGAGAGTCCGGATGGGTCGAAACGGCCCTCCAACCAGCCTGATTCTCGTGATGAAATTATCAGAAAACGGTCATTTTCCAGAGCTCGAGGCATCGATATATCCTCATTTATGATTAATGACGAAGATTCTCAACAAGCCACAGAGGCATCTACTGAGAAAGCTGAGCAGGATGTCGATGTCGCAATGGGGGAAATAGCCGA
>DALZ01000165.1 GCA_002496955.1 Euryarchaeota archaeon UBA128
CGTTGGAAACTACCAGAAAATCGGCAAGAGTCGAGAGTTGCTGATAGCTTCGGGCTGATAGAACTGCAAAATAGAACACGTCATAATTTGCTAACCGAGGACAAAGCTAGAAACAACATCAACAAGATCAGTATGCTAATACCTGCACCAACCGGCTACAAGTTGGCAGAAACGAGAAGACCTTTTACTTGGCGACGTGTGGCAAAACGAGCAAAATATACCGCAGCAAAATCCGTCTCCAGACGAGATGAATGGTTGCATAATGGTAAAGCCATCAGATTAGGTCCCGGATGTCAGACTAATCGTGAGCGTCCCCACCTCCCAGGTCCACACTCGTTTACTTTTTACCGCAGTAAAGCCAAAAAAACTACCTCAAGCCGACACATCCTTGCTGATGAGCGGCAGAAAATATTACATAATTAGGCGTTATTTGTTTATTTTCGCCGTAAAAGTGTAAAGATTTGTCTTATTTGGCCGAAAACAATACTTTTATTACCTTAGACCTTCATGGGCTAATCATGGAGAACCAACCAAATGTAAACGCCAGCAAAGCGTCTCCTAGGGAAACCTTTGAGAAAGCGCTAGAACGAGTAAGAAGTCAAATTGCAATTCACAATGATATTATGCGCGCGTCACTGGAGACGGCAGCAAGGCTTCAGCAAGGTCGAGGGACTTATGTTCTCTTCAGTTTCTAAGCGGAAATATTGATTCAATATATCTTAACCAGCTGCTATGGAGGGAGTAGCTTGGGAGGCAATATTCGCCGCAGCCACCTTCTTTTTCCTCGGAGCAATCTCGCCGGGCCCAAGCGTCATGGTGGTGATTAGAAACACTATTGTTGGTGGCAGAACCCAAGGTATAGCCTGTGCAATAGGTCACGGTATCGGTTTTGGAATTTACGCTGGAAGTGCGGTTTTCGGCCTAATTGTGCTGTTGGAAAATGCGCCCAACGTTTTCTTGGCCCTCCAACTAATTGGTATCGGACTATTAGTTTGGTATGGCTACTTAATGTGGAATGACGAGGTCAATCTTGACGAAAAGTCGCACATTGATGAAAGCAGGATTCGGCAACAAGGATTCTTAGAGGGTTTCTTTATCGCTTTTTTCAATCCGAAAATTGCTTTGTTTTTAGTCGCCGTATTGGCGCAAGTCCTGGAACCTGGAATGGGTATGGCAACAAAGCTAGCTATCGGCTTGCTAGGTATGAGTATCGATATGCTATGGTACTTATTCGTAGCAATTGCACTGACAGGAACTGGAGCCGTAGATTGGTTGCGCGCCAAGGGACAACTAATCTATCGAATTACCGCAATTGCCTTGTGGCTGTTTGCTGCATCTGTGTCAGTTTCACTGGCATGATTACTTCTGGCACCTAGGGCACCAAAATGTCGACCGATTTGATTGCACTATTCGCTCGACAGTCCCACCACAACCAGACTTCAGGCAGGGCTGATCTTCGCGACCATAAATCGTGAAATGGTGGGAAAAGTATCCTAGATTGCCTTCCACATCGGCAAAATCATTGAGCGTTGAGCCACCTGCTGCAATCGCCTTATTGAGGACAATCTTGACTTCGTCAACCAAACGCTGCAAAGCCTTAGTTGGTTTGCCTGATTTGGTTACTAGTTTGCTGGCCAACTTCGTTGGTGAAATTCCAGAATTATGTAGTGCCTCACAAGCATAAATATTCCCAACACCTACAACAAATCTCTGATCGAGTAATGTAGTCTTAATTGGTGAGCGTTTGCCACGACACTTATTCGCCGCAAGTTGCGCATTCCATCCTTCAAACGGTTCTGGTCCAAGAACCTCTAGCAAGGGTTCAACAACCTCCTCGGCACGGTGAAACAATTTGACGATGCCAAATCTACGCGGGTCGGTGTAAACCGAAATAGAACCGTCAGTGAAGCGTATTTCCATGTGGTCGTGCCGACCTTCGAATCCGGTTTTATCGCCGAAAGCCGATACACTGTCTGGAACTGATAAATCATAACCAGTAACTTGTTCTGAGGTGAATATAGTATACTTACCCGACATTCCAAGATGTGAGAGAAACACTAATTCACCATCTGTATCGATGAGCATATACTTGGCTCGTCGTCTGATACCAGTAATTGTTTGGCCCTCAAGTTGTTGTGCAAAGTTGTCTGGGAAAGGATAACGTAGATTTGGACGACGCAGGATAACCTTCGATACCGTCTTACCGATCCATGCTTTGGATAGGCCCGTCTTGACGGTCTCAACCTCTGGCAACTCGGGCATGGACTACTCAACACGACGAGTCACAAAAAGAACATGGTTGTCTTCATAGCCGGTTAACTTGATGCATTCATCTACCGTAAAGCCATTTTCAACCAACTGCTCCTCTACCTTGCCAAACAACGCATCTTCTCCTTCACCGGTCCAACGCTCACTAGCAGCCTTCAAGGACAGTAAACCAAGACCACCAATGTTCAGAAATCTACGACATGCCCCCATAAATATCTCTACTTGCCCTGATTGTGCAACGTCTTGGAACAACCAATCAACCTTTTTTGGTAACAGTATGCCCCAAGCAGCATGCTTCCGAGCATCACCCAGCACTGGGACTAAACCCGGTCTAGTTTTCGCTAAATGAGTCAAATCTCTCAAGCATCTTGGTGCTAAATCAACTGCAACAATTCGACCTCCGAGGTCGTTATCAGTACCGCATAGATGGTCATGCAAGTGACTGATTGAAGTACCATGTCCCGCACCGAGGTATAGAATAGTCGTTCCCTCTTTAGGTAACAATTGTGATTTATCATGCTTTGTGCGCATCATTGCAGCACCTAGTTTTGACCTGCTTGGGTCCCAACGTCGGTATTCTATGCCCCCGAACTTGCGCAAGGACTCGCCGTATACTGTCGCACCACAAACAGCATTCTCCGACCATAATGCCCGCCCCTCCAAGCGTATTGCCCACGATAACATATCGTAGTGTTTTCCTCGATTCTTACCCAATGAACCACCTACCTTTGGCGACGTTTAGGTTTTGGATTGGCTGCTTTTATTTGTTGAATTTTCTTGTCGATCTCATCGACCATTGCTTGACTCCATGGCTCGCCTTCAAATGCGTCCACCTTAGCTGCTATGCTGGCCTTTGCCGCAATTGTTCGGGCAATTTTTCCTCTAACCCAGCGAGGTGAGCGAGAAATCCATGGGTGCATGAATATATGACCATGTTTGGGCGGGGCAGCGCCAGTTTTGAGATGATTAAAGAATGCTTTCTCCGCTCCTAAAACTTGAACTGTCCCAGCGGGCAATCTTGCAAGCCGCATGCGGCCGTGAGCCTCAACACATAATCTCGCGGCCAACAACGGACCGAGCATAATCGACAAAGAAGGAAGGTGGGATTCTGCTAACTCTCTGGTGGCATTCTCTAATCGGTCTAGTTTGCCCCTAAAGGTTGCAATTGATTCGCCCCACTCACGCAGTGATTTCCATTCTGCTTTGGACGGACCATCCTCGGGTAGGTCAACTTCTAGTTTTACAGCTAATGTTGCTAACGAGTCTGAATCACCCACCGTCTTGGGTAAACTGGAACGGTCGCTGCCGAACCTTGCATCGGGTAGGAACAGGCCAACCCACTCAACCAATCGCGCTTCCATGGTCAGGAAGGTTGCCCGCATTTCGTCGCTAGCTCGTAGCACGTGCTCAAGTCGCCGGTCAGGGTCTCCCGCTGCGCGAGCAACACCCTGCGTGGCCAGCTCATGCGCAGCCTTGTCCAATGCGTCTAGTGCTTCCTTGGAAGGGAGAGGCCAATCTGCATCAGGAAGGTTATCGTCGCCGTGTATTACTGGCTTGGCTTCGGGGAAGCGCTCTTGTAGCAATAGAGCCTCTTGGATTAAGCCCCCATTTGCAATACAATGTAACCGCTCAATTACCGCTCTTTGGTCAAAGTAGCCATCCCACACCGCAAGGTCATGAATCAGGCCGTCGTTATCAGCCACCGCTGCTGCTTGCCAGTCATACCAAAGCCACATAGTTCTGCGGAAACCGGTTGAGGTTTTCACGCTTGCCACTCAGATATTCAAAATTATTACATCGTATAGTTACCGGATATCAGAAAATATCGACCTAAAATAGGGTTTTTTGCATACATTAATTAATCTGAAACAAGAGGGTCTCGTATGTTTTGCCCAAAATGTGGAACATTATCATTCCCAGACCCTAGCGGTAACATTACCTGTACCAACTACAAGTGTGGTTACACCGGCCCAGCAAAACTGGTAATCAAGGGCACCGACGGTGAAGACGTCGATTTATCGAATGTCAAATCCGAGACAAAATCCAAAAAGCGTGAGTATGAAGTCATAAAGGATTCAGACAAGATGCAAGGAATTCTAACCAAAGACACCTACATGTGCTCCAAAAGAATTGACGGAAAATCTTGCGATTCTACTGAAGTTTATGCCTACTTGGAGCAAACACGCTCAAGTGACGAGCCTGAAACAAGAATGCTAACCTGCAAAGTTTGCGGACACGGTTGGCGTGAGTATTGATTAGATATCGCCTTCTACTCTCGGCGCTAAGAAATATTTGACTTCAACGGCTCCATCATGGAAAGCAAAATTGATGGCTAGAGGGTAATTTTCACCGAATCCAAGTTCCAAAGTTTCTACTCTACCAACTACCTTGTTGAGTGGTTGTAGGTAGCCAAGTGAGTATTGGCTATGGGCTGGTTCGATACACTCAAACAACTGCAAATCATCCTTGTGGAAATTAACCTGAATATTACGGGCAGAATTGCTGGCACTAACGGTAAAGTCGTCTTTGCTCATCGCAAGCGTCATCATGTCACCACCGAGCGCTGCGGCTTTTAGAATACCAATGAAGTCAGTTCCACTGAGGTGGACTTTACACTTTGGATCGAGCGGAGGTAGCGCTGGAACCGTAATAGTGGACGGGTCAATGGTTCGTAATTCATCTTCGACATTCCCTAATGTTGCTTGTAGCATACCAGTGCCTTCATCAGCTTTCAGATTCAATAATCCTTCTGGTGGACCTAGACTGACCAAGTCTCTGACCATATCTATTTCAAAGGCTAATGATGTCTCATCAAGTTCCCAAGTATCAAATGCTGCTGAGTCAATGTCCATCTGAATCATTGCAACATGGGAATGGTCTACTACCCTAATGTGAAGACTGTTTTCTTTAAAATCAAACTTTGCGTCTTCAACAACGGCTTTCAACGTATCCAAAATCTTGCTCATCAGGTCTAATCGGGCTGTGACGTTCAACATGAGATAGCACCCCTCGCTAATAATCATTGCACTTTCGACGGCTTATGAACTTACCATAGCGAAACAAGCCGGCAGGTCTAATTTGGTAAAATGCTAAGCGCTTGATTGCGTTATTTTGATAAACTGTTTGGGTTTGGTTTTTTCATGCAAACGATTAGAAATTTGAACATAATGATACTGGCTTTTTTGCTGATTTTAACCGGCTGTTTTGGGCTGGCAGATGATTCTGTTAGCGGGGATGCTGAAGGACAAACTAATACCAATGATGGAACCGGTGCTACTACTAACACTGGCACAAATAACCCACCATTCATATCCGATAGTTCATTGTTGAACAGTATGGAAGCTACCTTTGCGGGAGATTTCTTGGTGCAAAACCAAACGACTAATGAAGAAGAATTAATTGGCTACTACTACAACTTATATCACGCTGTGATAGACATAGATGGTGATAATATTACCGCAGGATGGGACATCGATCTTGACGGGATGATAGATAATTTTACTACCTCTGCTTCAGGCTTTACAACTATTTTTGTCCCGATTGAACACTTTGAAAATATGACATTAAATCCGATATATGAGTTTGATATTGCAGTCGCAACTGTGGCGTTTATCGCTCAGGATGAGCATGGTTTGGGAAGCGTAATGTTCGTTGAAGTCCTTGGAACTGATGATTTTATTGATGACATTAGTGAAAGTCTACTAGTTTTGTATACGTTCAGTGGCCAAGACGCCCCGGGCAATGACGGTGCATTAATTATGACCATGACCAGTGGATCCGACCTAAGTTGGGCATCCATTACCATCAAGGCAAGTGTAGACGGTGCCGCTTCGGTCACTGTCCCAGCATGTGACAGCACAACAACCGAAAACTGCTACACAGCTCCTGACACCGGTGACCCAGTATACTGGAATGTTGGTGAAGATGTCACTGTAGACACAGACTGCACCGGCACATGCACAGTTACTGTCAACGTTCTAAATGACAGAGAGGGCACAACCCTTGATACAATAATAATTGATGTCGAATAGAAAGTATGAGTCCCTTGGATTGATAATGGAGTCGCATGTGGAATTGCCATGGGCGCCAGTATTGAGCCATTGCTGAAGTCAGACGGCCAGCCATACAAGGCGGCAGTTTTGATACCGACAATCAACAACGCAGACGAATTGGAAATTGTGCTAGAACGACTATCAAAGCAAACCTATCCGCATTTTGAAGTGGTTATTGCTGATTCTAAATCAAAAGATAACACGAAAGAGATTTGTCAAAAATACGGCGCAACTTGGCTGGATGATTCGTCGAATAATCGTGCAGATGCCTGTAATTTTGCTCTCAAACAAATGGATCATGACCTAGTTCTGTTTACCGATGATGATACAATACCACCGCTAGACTGGGTGGAAAAGCTAATCCGCTGGTTTGAGAATCCTGAGGTTGGTGCAGTCGGTGGACCAAACTTTGCCCCTGATGATGACTCGTTCGGCGCAAAATGTGCAGATGTAGCATTCTGCACGAAATTCATGACTGCAGGGACCCGATATGGTGCACAACCCAAGGGTGAATTAGTGCCAATTTCCCACAATCCGGGCGTCAACTGTGCGCACCGGATGGCCAATCTGAGAGAAGTTGATTTCTTTGAAGAAGGTTGCATTGGAGCAGAGGATGTTGTGCTTGATGCGAAAATTCAGCGCAAGGGTCACAAGTTGTTTATCGACCCATCTAATGTCATGCCCCATCGTCGACGTGTGCCCTTCAAGCCCTACATGAAGCAAATGCGCAACTATGGTTACACCCGTATGGTCGCCAACAAACGGTGGCCGGAAATTTCTCGCTGGTCGCACACGGCAATCGGTTTCTTTCCACCTCTGGTGGTGTTGTCGGTGATCGGAGTGATTTACGGTATGCTTTCTGGCGGTGCCGCTGATGAATATTGGTTGACACTTGAGGGAGAGTGGGCACTACCTAGACTAGCATTTCATGGTCTTGGCGGTTTGATGTTGTTCTACATCGGACTTTGTTGGCTGGGCGCAGCAATTGGAACTTCACCGCACAAAAATTTCGGCACGGTTTTCCTTGCGCCACTGTTTGTTTTCTTGGCTCAGTGGGCATATGGACAAGGCGTCATCAAAGCCTGGCGAGAAATTAGCAAGACGGGTGGTAAGGCAGGAGTCGGACATCAGATTGATGACCGGACTCGCACTGTCTAACCTATCGGAAAATTCACACTATATGTCGGAGTTTCTCCGCAACTGCTTAGTTAGATGAAAGTAGCCGGGCTCAACATGAGCAAACTCTCCTTCATCGAAAGATTGTCTGCTCTGGACAAACCCGACCAAGCGACTGATACTGAACAGATATGGATGATTGTTAGAACTTTTCTCGGCATCATCAGGGTGTTTATCTTCATTTCAATCATTATCATCGCTGAGATGTTAGAAGAAATATTCATCGGAAACCTGAGTTTAGCGGTTTGGTCGTTAATCGTCGGCATACCAATGTTTATCCTGCTCTCCTCGTTGATAATACTGGGAAATAAGCGGTTTCTAGATAAGGGAACAAAAACCGAGACTACTGCAGTTCTACGCCCGATTCTCAAACGGGTCTGATCACAAACCCGCCAAATCGCCAGTCTGTATTGTCCACTGGCTGGCATAGACCCCGTTGGCATTAACAAGGTCATCGTGCATGCCACGTTCGACAATAACCCCGTCAACCATGGAAATGATCTCATCAGCATTTCTAATTGTGCTCAATCGGTGCGCAACTGCAATGGTTGCTCGGTCTTTACCAGATGCTATCAGATTTTCTTGAATTCGACGTTCGGTCTCGGCATCTAAAGCACTGGATGCTTCGTCAAGTATCAATAATGATGGTTGCTTAAGAAGCGCTCTTGCCAGCGAAACTCTCGCTCTTTGTCCACCTGATAGCTTAGCGCCTCTGTCACCAACCATGGTTTGTAGACCATCCTCCAGTTCTTCGATAAATTCCCATGCTCCAGCCAATTCCAATGCGGTTTTTAGCTCATCATCCGTACTATTTTGGTTGTAAATAACGTTCTCTTTCACCGTTCCATAAAATAAGAATGGTTCTTGACTGACAAAACCAATTTTATCCCGCACAGATTCTAGGGTGTAAGCTTCGATTGGTTGGTTGTTGATTAACACTGCACCACTGTCAACGGTGTAATACCTCATCAGTAATTTCAATATCGTCGTTTTACCAGCGCCTGTATGGCCCATTATACCCAAAAAGTCGCCATCAACTGCCTTGAATGAGATGCCTCGTAGAACCGGTAAAGTAGTGTTTGGATAGGTGAAATATACGTCCTTAAATTCAACTGAACTGATGTCTTCGTTTAATTCAATAGCGTCCTCTCTATCGTATATCTCTGGCGTTAGGTCGACCACGGCAAATACTCTCCTAGCCGAGGCTTCGCCCCGCTGTAATTGATTAATTAAAATTCCAAAAATGAATAACGGCATTGTCATCCTTGTGCTAATTAGTAAGAAAGTGACCAGTTGCCCGGTACTAATCTCACCACTGGCGGCAAGCGAACCACCCACTGAAACCAACAGACCAAACGCAATCCCAGCAATAGCGTAAATCATAGGGACGAATCTATTACGATCCTGACTGGCACCGATTGCTTGATTTCGATAGGCGGAGGATTCTCGATTTACTCTCTCCGCCTCCCAATCTTGAGCATTGTAAGCCTGCACCACCGAAATTCCCGAAATTAGATTTTCTAAAACCGCAGTTATATCACCGGTCGACTCTCGCTGCTTGCGATACTTGCGCTGAACCCTGGTAGAGAACCAATACACTAGCGGGACAATGAGTATCAGCGGACCAAACAACACCGCAGCAAGTTCCCAGGACATTATTACTAAAATCACAAACGCAGTAAGAAAGGTTACCACGATTCTAATTATTGATGTGGATGAATCTGCAACAACATCCTCTAGTTGGTTTACATCGCTTGACAAAACCGACATAATTTGCCCTGTTTGCCGCATATCGTAGTATGTGGATTCCATTGCGACAAGTGACCTAGTAGCATCCATCCGCAAATCATGTTGAATTTTGTATCCTAGTGTTTGCCAAGAGTATTCTGACAGGCCTTGGAAGAATGCTAGAAAGAAGAATCCTAAGAAAATTAAAAATCCGTAACCGACCTCAATCGCGCCTGGTAATGCTATTACGAAATCTTGCAGGAATTCTGGCCCGCTCATTGTCTCATTGGTAAAGTAATCAATGGAGTAACCAATCGCCACAAATGGCATTAAATCGAAAACTCTTGCCAGCGCGTTACAAAGAATGCCGGACATTACCCGTCCAGGATAATTCTTGGCATACGGCACAACACGCCAAATCTGTCTACCCACAACCTGCTTCTTTTCCTCTGTTGACGATGGAGTCATCAAGTCAACCGCATCGGGGCCTTCTACTCCACTTGTCATAACCAATCCCCCGGCCAATGGGTTTTTGAATTCTCGTAGTAAATCAATAAGGAATATTAGACAAATGATTCATGAGGGGCCGGGTGTACACCCAAAATATGAGCCGGGTCGCTTCGTTTAAATCTGTCACAATTTGCCTGTTTTTTATCTTGCAAATAATCGCTCCATTGACCATTGCCGAACAGAGTGAAGTTCCAGCAATTCAAGTTGATGAGAATTCTCACACTGCGGCGCTAAAGAAAATAGGCATCACACCTAGCGAGCAACTAATTAACGGTTGGTTTGACAATGACCTATCAGCAGATGAGATTACTCTTTTGCATAGAAATGTCCCCACAATACCGATTGATAATCTCCTCGATTGGACTGGTCAAGAGACATTTTCCGGCAGATACATAATTACTCATGAGTATCCAGTGCCGACTAATTGGCGCCACAATTTAGCCGCAGAAGGGATAATCTGTGATTCCTTCATGCCGCCAAATGGATTCAATTGTCAATTACAAGAGGTAACCATAAACCAACTTGCCGATTTATCCGTTCATGGCATTAGCAAATTAGATTCAGTTGACAAAATGCGTTCCGACCTAGCACTAGCGCTTGACTACAATGGCGAATTGATTATTGATGTAGTGCTAACAGGTTATGACTTACCAAGCGACATCCTAACCCGAGAGGACATACAGCTATTGTCCCACAGCAGCAGGTTTGCTACGTTAAAGACCGGCATTAGTGGTGTAAGCTGGTTAGCACTGCA
>DALZ01000051.1 GCA_002496955.1 Euryarchaeota archaeon UBA128
CCTCCCATAACCCTCGATAGCAACATCATACCAAGCATAATTATGCCCATGCCCCCTAACCACTGAGTTAGAGACCGCCAAAGTAGGATTCCTCTAGGCTGCTCGTTAATACAATCAATCGTAGTTCCAGGTATACAGTTGGGACTCATGTTATGTGAAATTACAGTCGCTCCAGTGGTGGTGAACCCAGACATTGATTCAAACCAGGAGTTGACTGCCCCGCGCGCTACGTCGATGAGATTAGCGTCAACCGTAAATGGACCGACGAAAACACCACCCAGCCAGTATGGAAACAAGCCAATGAAAACCACTATTGGATAAATCAATGCCACTGCAGCAAAAGCCTCACGGTCTCTTAATCTTTCAGGAGTGTCACTACGTGTCCCAAATTTGAGCATCAATCCGCCAATTGTTGGTGACAAAATCAGCGGAATTAGAAAAGCTCTCATTGCCATTTCAAAGTCATCCAACCAAATCGTAATAATACTACAAAATATCAGTGGTATACTGATCGCTATTAGTGTCCAACCTAGGATTAGGCTTAATACGTCAAACCGCATGTTTACACCTTGAATTTGCGCTCGAGTTCACTAACTTTGTCTGGGCTGGTGAAGATGATTAGATTGTCCTCTGGCAACAATAATTTTTCTGGCGCCGGACGTAGATTTTCCCAGGTTCCTTCAACGGTCCTCCGCTGAATAAAGGCAATTCGCATCCACTCACTGAAACCGGCATCAGCGATTCGCATGTTTGAAAATTTGTGTGCTGAATCTACCCGCATACTAATTCCAATGATGTTTGGCACATTTGAGAGTACTGCATATGCTCCAGCTGCTTTGGTGTGTATATGGGCTAAGATATTGTCAACAGCAACACGTTTTCTATCAACTGCAAATGTGATGCCCATACGTTGAGTCACCTTTACAAGGTCAGCATCATAAAGTAACAATCCGGTTCTATTGACGCCCATATCACTGGCTAGTAATGCTGCGGCGATACTGTCGTGGTCAGATTCAAGTGCGGCAATAGCGATGTGGTGTTCTGGTATACCTACTTCGGTTAGAATATCTCTGTCCAAATGATCACCGTGAATTACCTCGAGATTTGGATTTGAGCCAATATCTGTTGCAGAGAATTCATTGGCTAGTTGGAGATTACGTTCTATAACTGTTACTTTGGCACCATTCATCAACCAATTCTCAGCAATCATTTGACCTATCCTGTTGGCACCAATTATGGCAACTTTTGGCGATATTGGGAAATCCGTAGCCTCATGGCCAAATATATTCAATATGTGATTAAAACTAGACAAGCCATTTGTCGCCACTGCAATGGTATCATTTGGCATGAGAACAAAATCACCATCTGGCACGACACTTCTCTCACCAGAACGCTTTACACCCACGATGAGAGGCAAATCACCATCGACGGACGCATTGGCTTCTCGGAGTGTATTGAAGACAATTCCATCAGCATTTTTTGTGACATTAAACTCAATGATGTATGAGTCATGACCAAATGGAATAACTTCCTCGATTGATGAAGATCTTAACCCCGTGTGTAGCCTTTTGATAGCACTATCTAGTGGATTTACTACGTGATTTACTTTCGCCCATTTAGTCAAATGACCTTGTTTTTGCTCTTCAAGGAAATTCATATTGCGGACTCTTGAGATAGATAGTAGTGGTTTGGCTTTTTCTCCTGCGATTTGGAAGTGAGCATGCTCTGCTAGAGCGCAAGCTAGCAGGTTTCTCTCATCAGAGTTGGTTGCTGCAACAAATATTTCCGCCTCGCCAATACCAGCCTCATCCAATTTTTCTCTAGTAGTCAAGTCACCATGTATGACCAAAACATCGAGATTTTGAGCGTTTTTAACCGCTCTCGAATCTGAGTCTACCAAGACGACATCCATTTCTTCGGCCCGTAATGCGCGAGCTAATTCTGTTCCAACTCTTCCGGCACCACCAATAATAATTCTCAATTAATCACCTCAAATTTTCGGGGAGTTTCTTCACCTGATATTTCCCACCAGACGACTCTGGCATATCGATGGTAGTGTAAGTTCTGGTACGCTCTAACCAGTTATCATAACTGCCTGGCCTGAAGTAACTGTTTAACAGGTTGTAACTTGGATCAGCCTGTTCAATCCATTCTATGTAGGCTGTTGGCGTGTGTAGCAGCCATTTGTTATTTACAACATCTACCGAACCTTCAACAAAACAGTCATCTAGGACAATATTTCTCGTATTGCACCATTCATCACTCATTGGTAGCATGATGTATCCCCATGCGTGGCCTTCCCATTGTTCGTATGTGTGATCTGTCAATGCACCCAGAGCGTACCAACCAGGAATCATCTTCGTGCGCAAAATGGAAAAGAAGGCATTAGTTTGTTCATCACAATCACCTAGTCCACCTGCTAGGCAAGCGGGTCCACTGCGCGCTGTTATTGGTGCGTTTTTGTCATACATAACATTGAGATGCATGTAGTCAAAAGTCGCTCTGGCAAATGCATAGGCGTTGTTAGAAAGCCCTTCAGGCAGAGATGCAGCGATAGATTCAGCAGTTGAAATAACAATTTCATCTTGTGCATTTATTGCATACTCTTGTCCTATAGCAACTCCACTGCTACGATAATACCACAGTTCATCAGAGGCAAATTGTGCGGATTTAATACCCCCTCCTCGATTAATTATATCCTCAAAAGTTCCACTGGAGGCTAAATTTATGCCCATGTCACTGCCCGAAATTCGGGAATCAACTCTAGGAGAGGACCACCATGAGTAGGAAGTACTAGTTATGCTAACCGAGTATGTCACGGAAACCACCTCATTAGAGTCAATGTCGAGATCTATCTTGACACATACATCCAAAGAGCACATGTCGTCATCAATACCTACTCCAGGCCACCAAATTTCATGCCCATCAGCAGTAATTATTTTGTCATCTGGCATCCTTGTTGGCTCGCCAAGCAGAGGTATGTCATAACTCGAACCACTTATCGTTATTTCAATACTATTGATGACCTGAATGGATTGAGATAAATATGGAACACTCCCATCAGTGTAATCAAACATTGTTGTCTGTCCGTTGAGGGTCGTGATATCTCTGGGGATTGGTAAATCTTCTTGAGCCGTTGCAGCACTGCCATTATTGACAAATGTTAGGTCCTTGGCTACAGTGTATGTTGTCTCGATTGGATATAGATGATAGGGTGCTGCTGCGAGTTGAATATATTCACTGACTCCAGCCCACTTGTTAAACACCAACTCACGCGCTTGTGGTGAAAGCATAATGAACGCCACCAATCCCAACATAACAACACTGCGGAATTTATTTTTTCGTCGCTTCAGTAAATCCTTTCTCCTTCCAGTGTGCGTCTGTACCAATCCTGCCCGTGATGGTTTCTTGGTTTTCATGTATGTTGTTTCCAAAGAGCCTTGATTGAATTGCTGTTCA
>DALZ01000081.1:0-630 GCA_002496955.1 Euryarchaeota archaeon UBA128
ACGGGAGGTGCACCAACATCTTGGATGATTACCAACGGAGTAATTCCTAACGGTTTGTCAGTCAATCCATCGACTGGAGAGATAATCGGCACTCCATTGGATGTAACTACTTCAACAGTTACTCTAACAATCAAAGCGTCTAATCCAGCTGGTTTTATCACTACAACAGTTGATATCGATGTGCAAGATGAAGCCCCATCAATCAGCTATCCAGGCTCACCATTTACTTTCACTAAGAACACAGCAGTTAGTGGAGTTGCACCAACTAACAGCGGTGGAGTGATTGAAACTTGGTCTATCGCAGGTATACTACCAAATGGACTAAACTTCAACAATTTGAATGGAGAAATTACCGGAACTCCATTGGATGTTACACCAACGTCAGTTACAGTAACTATCACAGCAACCAACCCAGCAGGTAGTAGTGTAACAACAGTTGAGATGTATGTTCAAGATGAAGCACCATCAATCAGCTATCCAGGCTCACCATTCACCTTCACCAAGAATACAGCAGTAAGTGGAGTTACACCAACTAATAGCGGTGGAGTGATTGACACTTGGTCTATTACTGGAGCATTGCCCAATGGCTTGAACTTCGACGCCGCTAATGGAGAAATTACCGGAACTCCA
>DALZ01000081.1:1017-10142 GCA_002496955.1 Euryarchaeota archaeon UBA128
GTAGTGTAACAACAGTTGAGATGTTTGTTCAAGATGAAGCCCCATCGATAACCTACTTAGGCTCACCATACACTCTGACCAAGGATACTCCAGTCTCTGGAATAGTCCCTGAGAATGTTGGCGGGGTTGTTGAAGAGTGGAGCATAATCTTTGGTACATTACCTGATGGTGTTAACTTTGATGATACAAACGGTGAAATTACCGGGACCCCAGTAGATGTTACTACTTCAACAATAGTTGTGACCATAAGAGCGAACAATACTGCAGGTGAAAGTTTGGTTACGGTTCAAATCGATGTTCAGGACCAAGTCCCAGAGATTGCCTATGTTCCAGACGATGTCACTTTGCTAAATGCTTCCTCAGAGTTAGAGATGGTGCCGATTATATCTGGTGGTCAAATTGGCGTGTGGAGTATTTCTCCAGAGCCATCAACAGGGTTGATGTTTGATACATCAACAGGTATTTTCAGCGGAATACCAACTGAAACTATGGTTAGAACGGAGTATCAGATTACTGCAACTAACGGCGTAGGATCAGATGTATTGTCAATAAATATCACGGTTGAAGAATTTGATTACAGTCTGCCATTGTCGCCAATTTATTTGGTTGAGAATGCAGAAATGCAGAGTATCGAACCAACATCAACGATTCCTGGCGCAGTTTACGAAACTAGCCCGCAGTTGCCTGATGGTGTTTTCATTGGAGAAAATAACGGAACTATTTGGGGGACTCCATCAGATGGTTATCCACTGACACCATTCACTATCTATGCTAACAGCAGTTTGTTGAACGGTGTAGTTGAGTTACAAATTGGCGTGCTAGACGATAGTGATGGAGATGGTATGCCCAATCAATTACCAAACGATTACGCTTCCTCCGGGGAATTAATCGAAGATACCGATGATGATGATGATACCTTTAGCGATTTAAGAGAAACTGAGTGTGGCACAGATCCTCTTGATGCAACTTCAGTCGTTACAGACTTAGATGGTGATTCCATTTGTGACGAACTTGATGATGACATAGATGGTGATGGACTGTTAAACGATGTTGAAACAGACACATCGACCTATCTCAATGAAAATGATACGGGTACCGATTCAATGAACGCTGATAGTGATGGCGATGGCGTTTGTGATGGGCCGAGCGTTCCAATCAACGGCGGATGTATCGCCGGGTCAGACGCATTCCCCAATGACCCATCAGCCTATACAGATACTGATGGTGATGGTATGCCAGATGAAATAATCGGCGACTCTACCAGTCAACCTCCACTGACGGTAGATTCAGATGACGACGGCGACGATTGGAGTGATGAGGATGAGGCTGCATGTGGCACTGACTCTCTCGACGACCTCAGTGTGCCACTGGACGATGATGGAGATGGCATATGCAACGCGTTAGATAATGTTGTTGACCTAGAATTTACTTTGACATACCCAACAGATTCACTGAATTTAACCATGAATGAGGAAATGTCAATGTTGATGCCTAATATCACTGGTCTTGGCGAGGTAGCTACTTGGGAAATTAGTGACGAACTTCCTGCTGGTTTAGTGTTCGGCTGGAGTCCAGCCAGAGATGGGCATTTGGACGGAAGCATTAGCGGCACACCAACTGAACTAATCGATTCAACTGAATTCACAATTTGGGCAAATAACACAGCACATAGTGAATCACATATCATAACTATAACTGTAAATGACATTGTTGACGTATTACCCAGCAATAATATTGAGGAAGATGATGAATCGGTATTAGACTGGCGTTACTTATGCTTGCCACTGCTTCTTTTGGTAATTGTTCTCATTTTCGCAATATATTATGCGAGTAAAGAAGATGAAATATTAGATGCTGAACCGGAGAATACCATTGCTGAGCCGAAATTCTCTGAGGGCTCTGGAACTAAGGCTAACCCATACATTTTGGTAGCAAAAACCTCGGTTAAACCAGGTCAGAAGGTATCTAGTGAAGAATTGATCACCATACGCAAGATAACCCCGGGGTTGAATTTGCAACTTACTGATACATCAGAGCACGATAAGTCAGGTAAATTTGGGATGGTGGATTCAAAAACTGATAATCAAAGTGTAACTATGATACAAGCCGATGATGAGGGCGTAGTTAAATTCCGAGTTACCTTTGACGATAGCCATAATCCATCAATTGGCGGTGGGGATTTCAACAGCCAATTGAAGGTCGGGCGCGAATCTGTCTACCTAAGTTGGAGTGTTCAGGTTGAAGCTGAATCAAAATCAAAAAAGTCCGAATCAGATTCAGAATCAACAAAAGAAGCCAAGAAACAGGAAGAATTAGCCCGGATTAAATCTAGAGCAGCAAGTATTGATTTTGCTACTCTAGGGGTTGCTACTGTTGAAGCCAAAGATAACCTACAAAGTATCAAAGGGGTTGGACCGTTTATTGAAGAAAAATTGAATGCACTTGGAATTTACACCTTTACTCAGGTTGGTAACATGACACCGAAGATCGAAGAAGAAGTCAACAAAGCAATCGAGTTCTTCCCCGGTCGTGTTAAGCGTGATGAGTGGGCCAAACAGGCAAAAGAATTCGCTAAGGAGTGAACTAAAAACGAGAGCTGATCCGCAGCCAGATAACTATTCCAGCCACATGGAAATCTTGGTTAGGCATTCACTGGTTTCAGGGATGAAGCGGCCAAAGAGCCACCAGTCGTGAAACATATTTTCCCATAGTGCTAATTCTACCTCAAGACCGGCTTGCTTTGCTTTGAGGGCTATATCTTGGCTGTCGCTAAGTAATATCTCATTTCCACCACAGAGAATTAACATCCTTGGTAACCCCGTTAAATCACCGTAGGCTGGCGAAATGTGCGGGTTGGTCTTATCAACACCTTCCGGTGCGTAGTAATCAGAGCAATCTCTGGGCATCGATGGGCTAAACATTGGGTCCTTGCGCGCCTTTGTGGTATATGTTTCACCTCGACATGTTAGGTCGGTCCATGGAGAGAATAGTATGGCATCATCGGGCAGTCTACCACCCTCATCACGTATCCGCATCATGAGAGCCAACGCTAGACCTCCGCCTGCTGAGTCTCCGCTCAAAATCAGTCGGCAATTTGGATATGACTTGACAATCTCAGTCCATGCCAACAATGCATCTTCAAGCGCTGCGGGAAAAGGGTGTTCCGGAGCTAGGCGATAATCGATAGAATGACAGGTAATTCTAGTATATTTTGCCATCAATGCCACACCAAGGCGGTGTGTGGTAAGCGATGAGCCAAAACAGTAACCACCGCCATGTAAAAATACGATTATTGACTCATTATTGAGGGGTTTTTTTGGCAAAAATTCTACACCTGGGATGCCAGCGTAATTACGGCGAGTTATTGTTACTCCAAATGGTGAGCAGAGCTTGCCGCCAAGCCATGATTGCGGGTGAACATAGCGCCTTACGAAACGTGCTGATGGCCTAATCCAGCGGTAGAGCAATTTGTTGGGCCGAATTAAGGCGGCAACAATCCTACCTCTGATTGACAAGTAAACACCTAGCCGACCGTCAGCACAATTAGATATTCAAGTTAACGATAACACCACAATGGGCTATTGTTCACTCGTCAATATCTATCACTTCTGGTTCCTGTTTTGCTTGAGTGCTAACTTCGTCAACAGCGACTGGTTCACTGACTTGCATGGTCTGTTCAGGTGCCGGTTGTGTTTGTTCTTGAACATCGTACAAATTGCTGATTTCTCCTAGTCGATTCATGTATAGAATACCAAAGCCAAATGCAACAATACCGATAAACATCCATGTAATATAACGGAATATACTGTCATCACTACTGAATTCGAATGACAAGAAGAACAACGAGACAATTGATCCAAACGTACCAAATCCTCGGCGCCAAGGCGCCTCGGTTTCCTCTCTAAAGCCAATTAAACCGATTCCTGCAAGGTATATCGCCATTAAGGCATACAACAACATGTCGGGGTCGAACCTCTCCATGCCAAATATAAACCCAGCAACAACATAACCCATTGAGACGATACCAAGGTTGTCGAGCCAAGAGTAGAATTCTTCTTCATCATCCCAATCAAACATATCCCAACCGTAGTTTGGTTTAGTTGAGTAAAGGGTTAGGAATAGTCCTTCGAGGATCAGGATAACTCCAGCAGTACGATAGAATAGTGTTTCATCAAAATTGTTCTGAATTGAGAAGTTAATGAAAGTCAGGATATGAACCACTGGCAGGAATACAAACAGATACTTGTATTTGTCAGATACTGTGCAATAGGTTAGATACAAAGCACCTAAGATGGGTCCCACGCCATTTACTGCGGTAAAAGATGACAGGAAACCCGCAATTATCATGGCTCTTGAGAATTCTAGGAACATCTGTTTGCTAGCGTCATTATTGACCAAAATGAAGAAATGTAGACTCTTCGCATCCTCTTCTGGAACATCAGGCATACTTACATCAGTAATGTATCGATAAAGTATTCCAGTTCTCGCCATTTGGCTGATTATTAGTGAGTAAATTGCACCATAGAATGCTGATAAACTAATGGTGTCCCAAATTCCTAAACCGTCTTCCACATTACTGTTGAAGCCAATTGCTAGCGCAGCGAACATCGACATCATTAGTATCGGGAAACTTTCTACTCTTCCAGTAATCCAAGCAAAAATGGTAATCAAAATAATCATTGATGCCGGTAGCCATGCAACATCTTGTAGCAGACCAAACAGACCAATAGTCAGCCAAATGAATGGTATTGTGAAAGGCAATTGGCTTTCTGTATCATCTTTGATATTCTTTGATTCGAAGACGGATTTGATAATTATCGCCATCATACTTATTGTTAGCACTAATGATGAGAATGAAGTAATGCCTATGACGCTAACATCATTCATGGAAATACCGACGCCTGGTATTGTAATCGCTTCGAGTAGTGGAGCTACGTGAGAGCCATCGCTTACCGACCTGTCGACGAATAGTAGGATTGCTAATGGTGCAACACACAACAAGAACACTCTCTTGTGCAAAATTCCTCGGTATATTACTAGCAAATACATAGTGAAGAACAGAATTCCGCCACTAGCATCTAGTAGACCCAACGCTAACAAACCGAACAGTGTCAGGTCATCGGCAGTTTCGTTAAGTTCATCCTTGTCCATATCTTTACGCTTTAGTAATACTGAAATGATTATTGGTCCAGATAACAGAATAACATCAAATAGCAGCGTATTGATCTGCAACTTTGTTGTTTCATAATCAGCGTGTGTCATGAACTTCACGGCAATTGGGAAGGCTATTATCACGGTGGCCCAAATTGCAATCGCTCGAGATACGGAATTATTTCTATCTTCCATTAGTACTTCTCGAACCAAGATTGCAATTGGGATGATGATTACTCCAATCCAATGGACGTCGGTCAACAAACTCTCAGTATTGATGAATGATACTGAGATCATAATTAATGCCAGTGGTCCAAGGAGACTCGACCTAGCGAGTGGTCCAAAACCTTCAATATTTTTGGGTGCATCCTCAAATGGATTAACCCATTGTTGCGTTTCTTGGTTAAATACTGGAACCATCTTTTGGCCTTGCATTTGCGTTAGTTGGAATAGATAACCGAGGTCTAACTCAGAATCTCTGAACTTGAACATCAACAAGTATACCGCTAAGGCAACTACTGCTAGGCTGACATTGAAACCATCAAGCACACCTTGGTAATCATCAAGCAGGGGTATGTCTAATCGTTCAAACGAGGATAAGATTACGGTCAATACCATTGCTAAAGTGATTCCCAAACTAGCGGTAATGAATTTGGCTTGCTTGCCGGAATTTACTGCATCTTGTTGCTGTAAGTAGGCGATTATTAGGATGTAGAACACTACTGCCCACGGAATCAGCCAGCTAGTGCCGAGCAATACGGCCTTGGACAGGAATAAACCGACTACTGAGAGGTTGATTGCAAACTCTGACAGACGCTCTTTGCGTCTTGCATATTCGACAATAACCAAAATCGCCAGAAGTATCAGTTCTTCAAACAGATCATATTCTGAGGCGATCGGGTTTTGATAGCTTTGTATCAAGAAGGCGCCGCTGATAGCAATGATTGACCAGTCAGCAACCCATCTGCGGGTAATCTTGGAAATAATTACCAGATAAGGCAACATTGCAACTGCAATCACCCAAGGGATTATACTGGCTTTTGGCGTAAACAAAAACAATGACCCGGCAAGACCTATTGGCATGTAGGGGATGCGTCGTTTCAGTGTGGCTGGGAAATATGCTACTAACACCGTTAGCCACAATACAACTTGTAAATTCAATATCTCCTTGAAATCGCCGAGATTATCTGCCTTTAGTGGCCCCAATACTAGGTCAAGGTCTTCATAACCGACTAACCATATTGCATAAATTACGACACCAACTAAGAAAATCGAGGTCCACTGCATCAAGTCCTGTCTAATTCTATCATCCGCAGCAAGAGCACCCTGAACGAAAATGATGAATGTCATCAGTGATAATGCACCACCCTCTACATCCCCCGCCGAGGCGATTGGGTCATGTGCAAACTCATACAAAATCGGGACTAGGCCGCTAAATACAGCAACTATGGAGAAAATAATACCATTATTAGTTCTCAACGCCAACCACATCGATAGCGCGGATAATGAAATAATCGAGATTCCCAGTTCATAAGAAACCACTTGGTTGGACCAATCTAACCATGGTCCAAAACCGATCATTACTACCGCAAGTGGGGTTAGGGTGTTTACTGCTAGACCAAAGGTAATCTCGCCTTTGAGTTTTCTTAGGTACCAATATTGACCAAGCGCGAGAAGTATACAAGCACCAAGTTGCAGATAGATTGCTTCTGCTGCTGGATACCAGTCATGTTCAGTTGGGTCCATTCGGCCCTCTTCAAGAAACATATCTCTGCTCTCAGCAGCTAAACTAATCAGCCAGCGCATCGAATAAAGCACACCAATTGCTGAGAAGAAGAACCCAACACCGATTATATATCCATGCACACTTTGGACTTCTTTTCCACCTCGACGCCGTTGCCATTCAACCAATGCAATTGCCATAATCGCTGAAATTACGCCCCCAAAACCAAGGACTAGGAAGTCCTCCTTGGTTACGCTATCATCCCAAGCAATCGAGAGAATTCCACCCCAGATTGCGGCAAGTGCGATACCATACAATATCAATTGGGCGAACTTCTGTAATTCGATGTTCTCCTGTGGTCCAACATAATTTGGAATTGGGACCTCAGTGGCAGGCGCTGCCTCTTCAGTTTGGAATAAACTGCCTGGGCGCTCAGCTACTGCTGCAAGGTTTCTGGTTCTTCGTCGTGGCCTAACTGGTGCTTGAGACATGTTAAATCGGTACGATTTAATGGCAGTGAAATATTATATGTTTCGCCGACGAGTAATAGCAAAAACATATTTGTGTTATTAATTGCCTCAATACAGGTTTCTCATATAGGGTAGCACCAATGTTCCAGTGTTCCATTGTGTCAACGCCAAATGACAGGTTGTTGCACCATTGAGGGGTATATTCTAAATGAATATCCATCGTCGCGTAAACATGGTATCTGAACAAACCGGCTCCAGTGAGGGGTCACCGTTCAAAAAGTGGTTCATGCGTCAATATTGGCGTGTGCAACAGAGTCAAACAATTATTTCAATGGCATTTTGGGTTACAACTCTAACACTACTAATATGGCCCTATGTGCGCTGGAGATTTGAGAACGATTCAACTATTGCAGGTATTTCAACAACCTATTTTGGGTTATTGGGCATTGGTGTTACAGTCATTATTCTTGTTCTGGTGGTTGGTGTAGTTTACGATGTAACGTTCGGACTTTGGCGTGAGCATATGACTATTATAGGCGAACGCAATCCGTTTCAAACCTATCAAATAAGTCCAAATTTCGCGATTATTCTGCTGCAGACAAATCTGATTTTGAAGAAATTAGCCGAAGATGATGAAGACATACAACGGCATTGTGATTTTGTTGATCGTTGGTTTAGATGGAATGTTGATACTGAAATCTTTGCTCGGGCAATGGCTGGTTGGGAGAATATTATGAATGACAATGATCCATTTATACCAAACCTCAGTGAGGAAGAGCGTAATAAGTTGGCTCAAACGGTAAAAGACCTTAGTCAGCACTAATCGCACTTTGATAGTCGAAAAATGCTCACTCTGTGAGCCGGTATTGTATTCGTCCGCTAACCAAATAAATCCTTTCGCAAGAAAGTAACTATTCAGTATCTGCCATTTTTTGGTCCGGAAACAGCTCACGATTGAGTAACCGCATTTTGAGAATCCATAAATTATGCATAATATTACGGCGGTGAAAGGTTAGTAGCAATTTGACCATTTTTGACCGAGTGTAGATAGGGGATTTTGACATTGTTGGTTGTGATGGCTTGGGCTCAATATTGAATGTAGCAATTTGTTTTTGCCCGACATCGTGATATTCCAGATTAGTGATTTTGAACACACTAGACCAGCGTGCAATTGTCTCGCGTTCGATTTGTCTCTCTGCATCATCGAGAATTATCAATGTATTTTCATCTAGATATGGATATGCTTGCAGTAGGGTAGCCTCACGAGCATAAAGATACCCGGGAGGACCATCAATAAGCATCACATCAAAGGGTTTTGGCGGCGCTATCTTACGCAATTTTGGAAGAAATTTACAAGTTATGTAATGTAATCCAAAAATTTTCTTAATTCTCAGAGGCGCAAAACTAACCGTTGCGTTTACCGCTTTTCTGTTCAGCCTTGAGCGGGTAATTTTGGTATATCTTCGACTGTTGTCAAAAGAGACAATTGTTGCGTCAGGTAGTTTTTCAGACCAAAATTCGGTAGACACTCCGCTACCAAACTCAAGAACAGACGTGATATTTTTTGTTTTAATCATTGAATCTAGGTATTGAAGTGTTTCAATATTTATTGAAACAGGATTCACTCTGCCGGCAAATTCATCCACAATGTTAGTCACGATTTACCACCTCAATCAAGACAGCCATTGTCTCATCGACCATTCTTCGCTTTGAATAGCGGTCCTCTGCAGTCTGCCGAGCAGCATTACCCATAGTTTGTATTAATTCATTATCAGTCAACA
>DALZ01000103.1 GCA_002496955.1 Euryarchaeota archaeon UBA128
CGTTGGAATTCAACGATTTCTTGGACACCAACCTCAATGTCGCCGTAAACATATGACTGAAATGTCCCCGAATCTGTCATTACTACTCCAGGGTAATCCAATAGGGCGTGAACTCCGTGTTCAAGTGCTGTTTGTTTGAGATTATCATGCTTCCAAATGATGTATGAATTGGTTATCAGCGCACCAATACCATACCTATCCCACATTTCTCTGGGTTCGATAGTACGAATGTTCGGGTTAATCACCGGTAGCAGGGTGGGTGTTTGTAAAATTCCGTGCTTGGTGTGCAATTTACCAAGCCTCGCCCTACCATCGCGCGCTGTGACTTCAAACAGGCCCTCATCGCCCGCACGACATGGTTCAGGATTGGCTCTAGGCTCTCCCGACCACACAGGCATGAGCACTGCTGTAACATCGGCAATTTGAACCATCCGTTGAATGTATTCAAATTACATTAAACAAACTCAACATTCCCGTATTCCAGAATGAATTCCCTGCCAAGCTCGTCGAAGGTGTCAAGCAACTTGCTTGAAAAACGAACATTACTTATTTCAGAATCCGCTTCGAGATCAGCCTTGATTCCATCTAGCGTACCAGGGGCGGCACCACATGACAGGCAAGCACCTGTTAAATCCAAAACAAAGTCAAGCGAATGACCAAAATCCGAATTTAGCTTAGCAAAGGATTCTACTTCAATGCCGCCGCCATGCCCGTCCAATGCAGCCCTAACACTGCCCAACCTTGCAAAAATTGCTGGGACTAAATCAGCAGAGTTTAACACTTCAAATAATGATGTTGCTCTAAGTTTTTCTTCATAGACCGGATCTACGCTCTCCGCAATCCGCTTTTGGGCTTCGTCCTCAATCGATTTCTGAGCCTCGGCGGCGTATTTTGCGATGAGGTCATCATCAGTCATACATTAACCAAATTGGCTAGGGTTTTTGACTTTTTGTAAATATTTAGGTTGGCCTAAAACCGTGACACTGCGTGACATTATAATTACACCCATTGATAAAGGAGAATATCCTCGTCGGTGTTGGTGAGAGAATGTCCGATGCTATACTTGAGATAAAAAATCTCTATGTAGCTGTTGAGGACAAGGAAATCATCAAAGGTCTCGATTTGACCATCAGACCAGGCGAAATCCATGCGATAATGGGCCGAAATGGTGCCGGTAAGTCAACTTTGGCGCACGTTCTCATGGGTCACCCCGATTTTGAAATTACTGGTGGTACTATCCACTACCTAGGAAAGTCTATTGATGAATATGATGTATTCGAGCGGGCTAGAGCTGGAATGTTCTTGTCATTTCAATACCCACCATCAATCCCTGGGGTTCAAGTTGGAAATTTCCTGAAAAAGTCCGTGAATAATGTTCGCGACGAGCCAGTAAAGGCCCGACAATTCCGTGGCGAGTTGAATGCGGCCATGAGCAAGTTGGACATGGACAAATCGTTTCTCTCGCGGTATGTCAACGATGGATTTAGCGGCGGCGAGAAAAAACGCCTAGAAATGCTTCAGATGATGCTCTTAAAGCCCAATCTAGCCCTACTGGATGAAACAGACTCAGGACTAGACATCGATGCTCTAAGGCTGGTCGCTAAAGGAATTCGAGAAACTGAATCAACTACTGGATTCTTAGTCATCACTCACTATCAACGACTTTTAGACTTGGTCAAGCCAACATTCGTTCACGCAATGATTGATGGCAAATTTGTCAAGACTGGCGGTCCTGAGCTCGCTTTGAAACTAGAAGAGCGAGGCTATGATTGGTTGGAGGCATAAAAATGAGTGACGAAGCAATGAATGCTGTTGGCGACTATCGCTACGGATTCCACGATCCAGAAAACGCAACGATTAGGTTTGACAAAGGACTATCCGAGAAAGTCGTTCGAGACATCTCCAAACTGAAAGACGAACCAGAGTGGATGACTGAGATGCGAGTTAAGGCATATCACCATTTTGTCTCACGGCCGATGCCTGATTGGGGCAACTGCAACATGCTCGAATCCATCGATTTCGACAATGTCACCTACTTTCTGCGCTCATCCAACCGAACAGAAAACGACTGGGATGAAGTACCAGATGATATCAAAAACACCTTCAATCGTCTTGGTATTCCAGAGGCTGAACAGAAGTGGCTTGGTGGTGTTACTGCGCAGTATGAATCTGAAGCAGTATATCACTCCATTAGAGAAGACCTTGAAGAACAGGGAGTCATATTCTTGGACATGGATTCTGGACTCAAAGAACACCCAGAGTTGGTCAAGAAATTCTTTGGTACTGTAATCCCATACGCTGACAATAAATTCTCTGCACTTAATACCGCAGTATGGTCTGGTGGATCGTTCATTTACGTCCCGAAAGGAGTCCACGTTGAAATGCCAGTTCAGGCATATTTCAGAATTAACGCCAAGAACATGGGCCAATTTGAAAGAACACTGATTATTGTTGATGAAGGCAGTAGCCTACACTATGTTGAAGGCTGCACAGCCCCGACATACTCAACAGATTCGCTGCATTCGGCAGTTGTTGAACTGATCGCCATGAAAGACGCCAAAATTAGATATTCAACTGTTCAGAATTGGTCAGCCAATGTCTACAATTTAGTCACCAAGCGGGGAGTAGCACACGAAAATGCAGTTGTCGAGTGGGTAGACGGAAACATTGGTTCAAAGTTGACCATGAAATACCCTGCTGTGGTCCTGAAAGGAGAGGGAGCTCATGCTGAAGTAATCTCTGTTGCATATGCCGGTGAAGGACAGCACCAAGACGCCGGAGCAAAAGTCCACCATTTAGCCCCCAACACAACCTCAAACATTCTATCAAAATCGATCTCAAAAAATGGTGGGCGGTCTTCCTACCGAGGACTGCTGAAGGTTAATCCTATGGCACACGGATGCCGGTCAAAAGTTGTCTGTGATGCCCTAATGCTCGACGAAGATTCAAGATCGGACACCTATCCAACAATGGAAGTAAGCAACTCAACCGCCGATTTGGAACACGAGGCAAGCGTATCAAAAATTTCTGGAAATCAACTATTCTATCTCATGAGTCGAGGATTTAGCGAAGAGGAAGCCATGGGCCTAATCGTTAATGGTTTCTTTGAACCATTTACCAGAGAACTGCCGATGGAATACGCAGTTGAACTGAACAAGCTACTCGAACTTGAGATGGAGGGTTCCATTGGATGAGTTATTCCAAGATGGTGATACCAAATCGCGCTAACCATGAGTGGCGCTACACACCTTGGGAGAAAATACACCCAAGCAAAGTAGAAACTGTTCCAGCAATAAAATCAGCTCGAGTGCAACTTAACGGCAAGCAAATTGAGGCACAATCCGTTAGAGACTACGATTCTAATGCTGAAATCTCGAGGACGTTCTTACAAGAGAGCAACAATTCGATGCATTCAATCACAATTGATGAATCACATGACTGTAATGTTGTTGAGATTGAATCTGATGAGCCACAAGTAGTATGTCATGTCGATATAACGGTCGAATCATCCACAGCATTACAGATAATTTTCAAAGGGAACTGTAACTGGTTCGGCATCCACATAACAAGTGATATTAAAGCAAACTCGAACCTATTTGTTGGCATCCTCAATGACCTTAGTAAAGAGTGCAAGTTATTGCGATGTGAAGATTGGAATATTCACCGTGATAGTCATCTCACATACGGTGAATTATCAATCGGTGGGGGATATGCAAAATCAGATATTCGAACAACCTTATCGGGCTCAAATGCAGGATTAATCCAATCTATTGCTGTGATTACTGAAGAGAAAAGACATGATGACCACCACATAGA
>DALZ01000180.1 GCA_002496955.1 Euryarchaeota archaeon UBA128
AAAAAGGCCGCAACCCCCTCCTTGAACGCTTCAGTAGTTCCCGCAGCCTCAATAAGAGTTCGTTCATGTTTTAGATGAGTTTCAAAGTCATGATGGGTTTGAACATCGAGCAAGTGCTTGGTTGCTTCCTTGGTATGCGGCCCCCAAGAACTCCAAAGTTTCGCAATTTCAGTAGCCCTTGTTATCAGTGTTGATTCTTCTACTATCTCGTCAATGGCGCCATAGTCATAGGATTGTTGTGCGTCCCAAATACTATTTTCGAAGAAAAATTTGCGACTAACTTGATTACCCACCAATCGAGGAAGTAGCCACGTAGTACCGCCGTCAGGTGAAAGCCCCATACCCGAATATGAAGCAGCCATCTTCGCTCCTTTGGTAGCTATACGGACGTCACATGCTAATGCTAAACCCAATCCACCCCCGGCACAAGCACCATTTATTGCAGCAACCAATATTGTCGGTGATTGTCTTATTCTACTAATCAGAGGGTGGAGGATTCCTGTCAAATTACGGATCAACTGAGGAGCTTCATTCCGCTTTATGGCTTCTGCAAAAGCGTTAATGTCTGCACCTGCAGAGAAAAACTTACCTTCTCCGGTAATTACTATTGCTTTTACCAGCGGATTTGACAACGCTTCATCAATTGCTTCAGCAATTTGTGGTAAAAACTGCATCGAAAATGATTGAGTAGCAGATTTTCCCGCCATTTTGATTAATGCTACCCCATCATCTACTGAACTAACTGTTACTGGCATCATTAATCCTCACAATTTGATATTTACATTTTTCACTTTAGTGTAAAATCGCAGTGCATCTTTGCTCTGTTCAACACCGATTCCTGATTGTTTCCATCCGGTAAATGCTGTTTGTGGGAAAGTCACGGGGTATTCATTGATTGAGACCATACCAGATTCGATATCTCTTGCCATCTTGTGAGCTCTAGTCAAGTTATTTGTCCAGATGCCGTTTAACAATCCAAAATCTGAATGGTTTGCTAATGTAAGAGCTTCCTCATCTGTCGAAAATTTGGTCACAGAGAGGACCGGGCCGAATAATTCATCAGAAAATAGCGGATTGTCAGGACTAACATCTGTTACCACTGTAGCTTCCATGAATGCCCCTTCTCCGGCTATTGCATTGCCTCCACAGACGACTTTCCCTCCATGAGTCAATCCATTAGCTAATTTTTCAAGAATTTCTGAACGGTGATTCTCATGTACTAGACTGCCAATTCTAACACCCTCAGTCATGCCTGGACCTACCTGCCATTTGCTAACCTCGGCAACGACTGAAGCTACAAATTCGTCATGAATATCTTCGTGAACAATCAATCGTGAGCCTGCCCAACACATTTGCCCTGCATTCATAAAAATGCCAAAACATACTGCTTTGGCGGCATACTTTAGATTAGCATCGGGAAACACAATATTCGCACCTTTTCCACCCAACTCAAGAGTGACTGGCGTGAGATTCTCACTGGCTTTTGCCATTACGGTCCTGCCTGTGGGCACCCCACCGGTCAAAACAATGCCGTCGACGTCTTTGTGACCAGCAAGCGCATCCCCAATCAGACCACCTGAGCCAGTTATGACTTGTAGCACTCCTGATGGCAATCCAACATTGGCATCGTCAATCGCACGCATCCACGCAATTAGTGACAGGGGAGTCCAAGATGCGGGTTTGGCTATTACCGTACAACCTGCGGCAAGTGCCGGCGCGATCGATCTTAGTGCCAATTGTAACGGGAAATTCCAAGGTATAATGTGTGCTGTCACACCAATTGGTTGCCGTAATGTGTAATTCAAACGACTACCGGGGACCGGTATCGTGCTGCCTTCGATTTTATCAGCAAAACCGGCAAAATATTCCAAGGTCCACGCACCATATCGGATTTCTGAGAGTGCTTCTCTGAAGGTTTTCCCATTGTTTTCAGACTCAATTTTGGCCAGCTCTTTAGCTGCACCATATGTTGCAGCGGCCATCTTATTGAGTATGCGACCCCTTTGAGCTGGGTCGATATTCTTCCATTCTGAACTACGCAGGGCACTTCTTGATGCCGCAATGCATCGATTAACGTCATTTACTGTAGCCTTTGGAACAGTAGAGATTACTTTCCCTGTTGCGGGATTAATTGCGTTACTAACATCACCATTCTCTGCGTCAGTCCATTCGCCTGCGACATACATTTTTTTGGCGCTCATAATTAGCCGAATCAGTATCTGTTGAAAGGTGTTCGCTCGTTATTGAGGTTTGGCAATCACGATAATTTCACGTTTTATCATGACAAGTATAATTGACAGGTCATCATAGTCAGGTCATGGCTCAAAAGGTTGGTTTGGCTCAGACAACTGCCAAAACTATCGCTAAAAAGCCTCCAAGACTGTTGATAATTGCTGGCGCAACCGGGACGGGTAAGTCAACAGTAGCGATGAAAATTGGCGCTAAAAGCGGTTTTGCAAGACTAATATCAACCGATGCAATTAGAGAAGTATTGCGTTCTGCTGATACCGATAAAACCAATTTAGCACTGCATCGCTCATCATTTTCAATCGGCGACTCTAATGATGCTGTAATCGATTGGATTGATACTTGTAAAGCAGTAGAAAAAGGTATTGAAGCAACAATAAATCGGGCAATGCGTGAAGGCATTGACCTATTGATTGAAGGTGTTCATATCATCCCAAGTGACCGGCTTATTCGACAATGGATAGATTCTGGTGGAATTGCAGTTGGAGTTATTATGGTGGTCAGTGACGAAGAAAAACATAAATCCATGATTCGGGCTAGGGAAGCGCATTCTTTTCGCAGACACGATAGATACCTAGCAAATTTTGCCAGAATTAGACAAATACAAAATGGGTTAATAGAGCGTTCTAAAATTTCCTCGTGGCCAGTTGTGGACGTCGCAAGGGTTGCTAGTGACTTAGAGAGAGTTGAACATCACTTAGATGTAGCGTGGAATCAAAATCGTGTCTAAGCCTCAATAGTGAATGTTACCTGAGACTGTAGGGTAGAGGAATCATCAGTAACACCTAACTCCAGTGAAATTTCAATTACCGTGGAGTTGACAACAACAATATCTATATCCAGCATTTTTACCTCGACACCTCTTATTTCTCCGTGATGTAAAAGGTCATCATGAACACTGTCCATGGCTAATTTTGCTGCATCAATCCGATCGATGCCGCTAGTCACCCATATTATGGTCCGATTTTCCGCCAACGGGGGTAGAATATCAACTACCTCCTTCGTCGTTTCAATAACTGTATCCGCATTTGGTTCATGAGCTGAGGTAAGTCCTGCAACTTTTACGCTGAAGACTGCCATTGATAATAATGATAGGAGTAAGACAACACCTGTTGCCAACAACATCTGAGCGCGTTCCTCAGAATCATGCTGCGCCTTCCGCATTAAGCGCCACCTCCTACGTTCCATAATGTCAGACTTATTGTCCAAACATTCTCATCCACTGCAACCAGATGATGTATCGTGACTGTATTACCCGAGGGGGTCCCTACTAAGCCAAAAGGATAGGATGTTGCACTGTTTTTGGCAATCCAGCAATTTGCTTCTTTACCAGACATTAGGGCCTGTTGAAGTAATGTACAAGCACCGTCATTGTCTGCCTCAGATAGCAATTCTGTTAGACGATTTTCTCCAGATATTTCAGCTGGCAATCCTAAGCCATACTGGAATACGGATTCCCCCGCAGCCTCTAAACTAGCATCATGTGCTACTGACCGAGAATCTGGAACATCAATCCGAATCAAAAAAGTCGCTGACATAAAAAAAAGCCAAAATAATGTCAACATCTCAAGGATGTGGATTTGTCCATGCTCGTCTCTTCGCACTGGACAGCCTCCTCAGGTTAGTGGCGAGGGAACATAGCCACCGCCAGACGGGTTTAGACCGACTGTATAGGTTGAATCGGAGGTGATTATTTGTTGAGAGATAGCGTGACTGGATTCACCGATCAAGTCCGGGCTAAACACCAGCAAATTAAATGCTAACAACGCCGCTATTATCATCATACCAGAGTGTTTGAAACCAGCAGAGAAGCGCCCATTTTGCATTAAGCCTGCCATTGAACCATTGCCTAGTGCTTGCATAGTCACACCATAGTAAAACACAGTAACGAAAAATAGCGGATCAATTGAGCGAATGGTCATGTTACCAATATTTGCTCCACCTGTATCACCGGTTCCACCACCTTCATCGCCAGAGTTCGATTTAGCAATCGCAGGAATAAAGATCTTACCGAGTAGGGTGATAACTCCTAAGAAAACGAAATAAGACGTCCAGATAACAGCGATGTAAGAGCCTATGGCCCTACTCCTCTCACCCTCAAGGAACTTAATTTCTCGTGAATCGTTTGCTGCGGTTACGAGAATATCGGAAATCTTACCCCCAGCTCTGTCTGCCTCAGCAATGAGTGTTATGGCACGCTTCACCAAGGGCGTTCCGACGCGTTCGGAAAACTGTTTGATAACATCACTGAACTTAATCCCCCAGCTTAACTGATCCGACATCTTTTTGACTTCCTCATTAAGTGCTCCATACTCTGATTTAACCAAAGTCTGAACTGCAACAGTCATTGAAAGTCCGCCTTTCCAGTATTCAGCCATATCTCGGAGGAAATCTGGGAACTTCTCCTCAATTTCATTTTTCTTTTTCTCAACTCTCTCCCAATAAAGCGAGGCAGGGTATAATAAAAAGAAAAATGTTAAACCGAAGAAATTTAGGAATATCATTGGTCTAAGATCCAATGGTCCCAATTCTATCTTTGGACCAAGCCAGTAAGACTTGTTATTCATGTTGGTAGGGACTCCATCATAGAAATCTAGGGTCATATCAAATTCAGCAGAGTTCAATCGATTTCCATCATCTAGCGAAAATATCGCTACTTCATATTCTTGGCCTGGAGCTATGTCATCGATTTCAATTAAACAAACATCGCTATCTCTACCGGTGAGCCCTGTGAACTCTTCGCCGATAACGTTCAAGTCTGCATCTCGAATAACTACGGTATACCGTGTAGGTGTTGGTGCATCGACATTACACTTTAGCGATAACGGCTGCTCAACTATCACATCTCCTCTAACTTGATCTGGCATTCCAGGAACATCAAAGGATTTAGCCTTGGACAGGAAATTCGTCCATGGGTTTTCTGACCATTGTAGTTGATCGGGATTATCTTTGAGAATCGCACAGGATTCGTTTGCTTGGTATGATGGCTTGACTGAGCCACTAAATTCCGCGGAGAAATCAGTTCCCAAATTATCCTCTGCCGTTGCTCCGCAGTAAACATTGGTGAACATTGGTTCGCCATTAGCAGTTGGGATAAATCCTGAGTTTGTTACCCACATGATACCTGATGAAAGCCCAAGAATCACCGAGAAGAAAATAACAATGTAAAGATTTTTTAGCGTTTTATCATCCTTGGGAAGGTCTAGTTCAACAACTAGTTTTTTCTGCTTCTTCCTAGCCATGAAATCAACTCACATTTCTTGTTCTTTACTGCTAGTGTATACCAAAACTGCATAAGCTATGTGAATCATTGGGATAAAGCCGAGGACTATGCCATAGAGCATGCCCTCTGACATCTGTGCACCAGAGCCAGACACCCAGAACATAATCACCAGCATGACAATCAGGAATAACGGCATTGCAACAGCGACTACAATGTATGACTCGGCGAGTAGCGCAATAGATTCAAGAAACTGCTGTAATCTGGTTCTATTTTCCCTCATGTAATGTTCGGCACGATTCAAGAAATATAGTTTCAAATGGCCACCCGAGGTTAGTGTCCCAACCATGCCTTGGAAAAACTCAGTCAGCCAAACAGACGCCGCCCGGTCAACGCTTAACTTGATAGCAGTGATTAAATCATAACCAAGCAGAGTAACATCTCGGTAAATTAGACCAGCATCTTCTGACACATCACCGTAGATATCCTTGTTCATCGCCAAGGAGCGGAAAATCTTTGCTGGTGTTGCATTGGCAGCAGACATAGCTGCTGTATAAGATGCAGCATATGGTAGGTATTTCTCAATCTGGGCGCCTCTACGGGTTGCCTCTCGTTTAGCACCGCCACGGACAGTCAAAAACCCGAGATATGGAAACACTGCACCAAGTAATGCTACTAAGGTGAATTTAAGCGGGACTGGGAAAACCCTTGTCGCATATTCTGGGCACCCA
>DALZ01000141.1:0-255 GCA_002496955.1 Euryarchaeota archaeon UBA128
AAGCATAACTGCTCTACCGTCAAACTCTGTCTCACCGAAGAAATCAACGTAATAACCCGGCTGAGTAGTTACTTGTGAGCTAGCGACAATACGCCCCGAGGTAATCTCATCGAGAATTATTACCGGATATTCATATGGACCTCGCTTGATGTTAATCACTGCTGATTTTAGGTCCTCTCCTATGAGTTCCAATCTGTTTACAGTCACACCAGGCTGGACTGGTACGTTCTCTTGTTTCATGTATAGACTCTTTAC
>DALZ01000141.1:619-3915 GCA_002496955.1 Euryarchaeota archaeon UBA128
CGCATTCCCCAATCTTTGGTTGGTTCAAGTTTGAATGTCGAAGGTAATCCCTGAGCAATCATTAGCACATCGCCGCGGAAATCAACCGCCTGGCCGCTCGCTTCGAGGTAAAGATCCAAATTATCTTGATTCGATGAGTAATCTAATGTCATCATCCCTTGGAACGATGTGTCCTTGCGGATATCAAAGTCATTTGCCGGAACCGCAGAGAGGGACATTACGCTTGGTAGATTGCGCATGAATGTCGTTGCCGGATACCACTCGCCATCAACAAACCGCATTTGTTGAATCATCAGTTTCTCGGCGGAAAATTTACCTTGGGTTCTGAAATTTTCTGGTACATTCATGGTGATATTGAAGATGTCGCCAATAGTTGCTGAAAAGTCCATTGACTGCGCCACATCGATAAATAGTGCTTCGACTCTTGTTTGCTCGATTCGATCGATAAAGGTCGCATAAACTGAGTCGAGATTAGAGCCGAAGTCATAAGTCATAATGACATTGAATCGGGGCACAATCAAATCGTCTTGAGTGAAAAACACTGCATTAGCGCTAATATCGTTTGGAGTCGTTACATCGAGACCATCGATTACCAGATCCATGTCTCTGCCTTGTAAACCGTTTACTACAATGCTGATTTGGTCACGAAGTGGTTTCCATTGGCCGAAGAACAGGTCAAATTCGTATTGCGGTATTTCCCCGACCATTCTGAAATCATACTCAAGCGATATTCGTCCTGCCGGGAGTTGTGGCAACCATAATCGGTTGTGCCAGGCACGTCTAAACTCAAGGGTTATGCCCTCTTCTTCTAACAATGTCTGATTTAAGGAATTTAATTCAACATCGAATATCACACCATCCTCTAGCGCATCAATTAATTTTACCGCCTCAGTGATATTGGAACGAGTCAAAATATCAAGAGCAGAGGCGCGTTCTGATTCATCAATTTTATAGTCTGCTAAAATTAGGTTTGAGTCAATCATGTCAGACTGGGTTAACACCGGTAGTCTAGTGAGATTGAAATTCAGTCTAGTTGCTTCATAGACATTCATTCCTACACCGTGAGACCATTCTGGTTCATTAGCAACATTGCTGCCCTTCCGCATATCAACTGTGAGATTAAATGCCTCTCCTGTCAGTAATTCCAAGCCTAAAGCAAAGTCTTCATCATCGCCATCTGTGCCCACTAAATCTTTGGTGAAATCATAAATTAGGTCATTTACCGAACTACCAAAATCAACTAAATCACCCAAGAAGAAAGAGAGCGATTCGATACCCTCTCCCTCATCAAAACTCGGTAGTTCAAGCCCTGAAGAATCTACTGTTGAGGGGAAGGCAACAGAAATATTTGATGGCAGTGGTTGCAAAATTGCTCGGCCATTCATGCCGAGGAATTCATCAGCATACTGTGATTCATCTTCAAACATAATGTAGAATGGCGAGGATTGGCTTCTCACCATTTCAATTTGTGAGTTACCCTCTGGGCCTACGGCATCAGCAATCTGTGGTGAAAATCTCGTTAGGCTGATGATGTTGGAAATTTTCAGACTCATACTGGCTTCAGCAGTGTCTTGATTAACCCAGAATCGGAAGTGATCGCCGTCCATAGTTTTTGGTTCACTTGCATTAGTAAGTTGAATGATTATGGAATCGATTGGTTGATTGCCTGTGTAACCGAGAGTGTCACCCAGAGTTAGCGAAAAGTCAGAAGGCAGACCGTTTAGTTGAATCGAGTTCTGCTGAGCAGGACTCTTGCCTCCATAGGTTATCGATTGAATCGGTTCGCTGGCTTGATAGGTCAAGGCGCTGGATGTTTGTATTATCTTCAGGGTTTCTGGCCGATTGGAAATCAGTGCAGACTGAGTTATGGCATTACTCTGATCGCCATCAGAGTGCTTGATGTGCCCAACGAGAATCGATTCACCTGTTGAGCCGATAATCTCAATGTCTCTAACATCGGTATCTGGATTGAATTTCTGAATGACATCCGAGATTCCAGAAACCCGCAATGATATTGCAACCGGCACCAGCGGTTTAGTCGGTTGACCATCCCGGCCGATGACCTGATTGATGTTGGTATCCTCAGCAAGCAGAATGTGATCTTGGTCTGGCATTACTGGATTATCACTGCTAGAAAATGCCAATTCAACAAGTCCGATTTGCATGACCTCACGTAAGTCGCCACCGAGGTTTCCTGTAATCTGATCATAACAATGTACCTCTAAAGTTCCCCCATCCGAGCCAGTGGTACTAATGATTGAATCTGGTAATGAATTGACGATGTCGCCAATATCTAATACCACTTGGACAACAGTCAACAATGCATTATCAAATATCTGCGCGATAGTGTTCAAATTTGGGTTATCATAGTTTACCCTGTCAACACCTGTTGGTGACACGAGGAAACTACCCTCAATTAATACCGCATTTGGTAAGTCCTCCACCGTTATTTCCAACGAAGAGCGATCTGTTGCCACTCCACCTCTTTCAAATGTCGATTTGTATTCCAAACGGTCTATTGATTCAGTGCCAACAATTGCAATCAGGGTATTTGGTGCATCGCTTGGATTAACTGGCAATGTCGGGTCATTGACATTTTGTGATGAATCTCCTGAGAAATTTTTGATGGCAATTATAAGCGAAAGTCGATCTGGTATGTCGCCGGGTAGGTTTACTGAATTCGGTGCTTCGCCAATCATGGTAAATATCGAATTTATTTCGTCCTGCGGCATGCTTCCGGCCGGCAGACCGTGTATCCACGCGCGTGCATCGGTAACATTGCCAAACTCTGATTCGCCATCTTGCACATTAGCTCTATTTTCGTAATAGTGTAAGTAAACATCTGAGCCCTTGTCCGAGTAGATTTCAACCGAGTCAAACGAGTTCTCGCCTATGTTATCATTTCTGATGGTGATATCCACTTCCTCTGGTAATTCAGTCTCTCCAATCTCTGGATGGAAACCAGCGTCAAGATAACTCATCTCCAATACCGGCGCTGTTGAACCACCACCATCTCCGTCGAAGCGGATATAGCCAACCCCAATACCAAAACCGCATTTATGTTCATGACTTGGTACCTCATTATCGGCTACTGGATCATAATAAGACTCGTCTTCGCAATCCGTCTGAATATCGGTTCCTGGAGCATTTGGATTACGAACTTGAACCGAGTAAGGGGCTGTTATGGAAGACAAAGAAAATTCACTTGAATTAATGTTACCAATAAACAGTGATGCTAGGAAGGATATCAAATCCTGTGGTGCAATGTTAAATTCTATTCGCTCGATACCAACGCC
>DALZ01000050.1 GCA_002496955.1 Euryarchaeota archaeon UBA128
AAGACCGGTTAGAGTGACAGTTGATGCGGTTACCCAGCCGGTGGTAGAACCCGTTGATACACTACCAATTGTTGGTCCGGTGCGATCGATGCCGATGAACATAGTTTGTGATGCAGACAGTCCCGAATCGTCATATACTGTAAGTCTTGGATTCCAAGTTCCCTCTGAGAATCCCCCCGATGACCATTGCCATCCGTAGTTGAGGTTACCTGGGCCATCACTTGGTGGCGCACCAGGCCCGGGAACATTGGTTAGCGTAGCCCTGAGTAAATCATCATCAACGGCATTCCATGAAAATTCTAACACGCCGTTGGCGGCTACTGAAAACCACGCCCTCTGTGCCGCACTCTCTCCGCTGCCAAATTGACTATTGGCAATGTTAAACTCAGTGATTAATGGTATTTGGTTGGCGATGGAAAATGCTGGCGAGATTTCAATGACATCCTCTGAAACGGTCGAATCGAAAGCGGTTGCCCTTAGTTCGTAGGTTCCGTTTGAGTATGCTGTAGTGTCAAGGTAGGTGACCCAAGGTGAGCCGGTAAGGGTTGCGACATTGGTCCAAGTTGCGCTGTCGCCTGAAATCTCAATTGCTAGTGATGTGACGGTGTTTGAACCAGAAAAACTGAACGATAAGGTATAGACTCCAGTCAAACTTTGCCCGGCAGCGGGGCCGTTAGTGTATGTTACAGTGACATCTGAATTTGATTCAGCAATGGGTATCGAATCAGATAATTTTGTTTGGTTTTCAATGTTGCTTGCAACACCAGCAATCATCAGCAGCAAACACATCACTGCTGCTGGAATAATTGCTCGCATGATTTCGACACATTGGCCGTAAGCCTTGAATGCTACCCTTGAATATTGAAAATTCATTTGATTGCCAGATAAATAATATCCGCCGTGTTGAAATCTTGCTTTTTGCATTGATTCTGCGAGGATAACAGAGATGGGTTCAAGTGCTTCATGATTTCTCCATATCACTGATGGCACACAGCAGAGCACTCTTGATGGCTGCACTTATGCTGACTGTGTGTTCATTACCGTATGGAGTTACAGCCTATGATAGCGGTGGTATTGAGGCGTCTGAAAATCAGGTCGCAATGATTCCCTCGACTGGATTAAACGTCGGAGATTCTGTGACATTTTATTTGACACTAACCAACACTCAACAAAGCGAAGCGTTGAATGTCGGCTATGCATTTTACAAAAATCAGTTCAGCACACAGAATAAGTTTGTTGAGAATGTCATAGATATTCAAGGTGATTCAAGCGAAACCGTCGAAGCAACATGGGACGGTCTGATAGAAAGCGATGACAAAGTCTGGATTACCTTCGAATATCCGCGCAATAGCGGCAATGAGGTTTCGTTCTTCATAGATTTCACCGTAACGGGGCTACCCAACCTAAGAGTAATCCAAACCGAACTGAGCCCGGCAACAAACATTCATGCTGGCGACAACATTCAAATCTCCAACCTAGTGAAAAATACTGGCTCTGAACCAGCCTCATCTTCTCAATTGCAAATCAACTTACCAGGAAATATTGCGGACCAGTATCTCACCACAAAATCATTGAATGCTAGTGAAGAGGTTTGGGTAAACTCTACTTTCACCGCACCAGAGACAGGCTCCTACAGTATTTATGTGACACCTGATTTCAATGATGATGTCTTTGAAGCATCCGAACAGGGAAAATCAATCGAAGTGAATCTACTGGTTGAGCCACGCATGGACCTGTATCACATTGGCGAGTTAAGTGTCTCACCCAGTGCGGGCTCTTCTAATGGTCCATGGAATTTTGAAGGCGTTATCGGCCGAACTGGTACAACCGGTAGTACTGATGTGACGATGTATCTCGAGATTGTCCACAATTCAGGCGTGATTGCAACTCAACCATTTACCGTTACTCTTGTCGGTTCAAGCACTGCACAACAGGCATGGAGCACATCGTTTGATGGCGGTCTAGTTAATTCCTTGGACCCTGGAAGCTATCAGATAACTGCTGTGATAGATCCATTTTCCGATGGAGCCTTTACTCAGGAAAATACCGATAATGATCGAGTCAGTAGCGCGCTCATCATCCTTGAAGAACCCGATGTATTGGTCGATTCGATAGCCCTGCCGTCCTCTTCAGTTGTGCAGGCGGGACAGAAAGTAATTTGGGGCGTAACAGTAACTAACCTCGGTGGTGAACCGGTCACGGGGAATCTCGAGTATAGTTTTGAAGGCGTAGTTGCGACATCGACAATAATCTCCCTCGATGCTGGGGAATCTACCTATTGGACTGCTGAGTTGAATACTGCTGCCGGTTCACACACAGCATTTTTCAGCGCGGAATGGGTTCCGTCCCTCGGTTCAGCGGACCGTGACCTAACCAACAACATAGCATCGAATTCAATTACTGTAGAATCGGGACTGGTGTTAAATTGGGCAGGTTCAAGCCTGAGGATTCTAGACTCCGATAACAAACCTGTCACGTTACCATTAGATGACGAAGAGCTATACACATTCGCAATTAATCTTAGCAGTCAAGAACTTGGAGCATTAACGATTGATTGTTATGATGCAACGACAAACACACTCATAATGACGATTCCTGTTAATGTTACGACAATCGGGCAGAAGGTTTCAATTGAGTGCCAATTTACGGCAACTGCTCCATCAACAACGATTCAGATGGTTCCATCAGACCCCTCAGTTACCAACACTTACACGCGGAAACTGAACACGGTATCAACTACCATCAATGACTCTGCAGACGAGCAATCGGGTGCCGGAACCGCCTCCCTAATTGGGTTAGCGGTCGCTGTATTGATTGCCATATTTGTCGCAGCGGTCTGGCTTACCAGAAAGACAGAAGAAGAGGTTGAAAGGGATATTTTTGAGTATTGTCCGGCCTGTGACGGGGAATTAGAAGGGCCGGAGAACCGATGTCCACATTGTAGTTTCAATTTGTCTAAGGCAAGAAAACAATTCCACTCGTGTGTTGAATGTGGTGAATCAGT
>DALZ01000147.1:0-4232 GCA_002496955.1 Euryarchaeota archaeon UBA128
GCGTCTACTAAAATCACCAAAGCAATCATTGACCAACGATTGTCAAAAGATGAGAAACGGTTGACTAGCAATACGCCAAAAAATAACAGCCAAGGCAAACAGTGAGCAGCCCAGACGGTGTTTGGAGAACCCGGACGGTATACGTGTTCTGGGCCCATCATCAAAGCAACCAGTTCGGGAACCGATACGAGCAGCAGTAGTTGAGACGCTAACATAAGTGCTGCAAGGGCAATCACACCACGCTCGCCGACTATTGACTTGGTAAGCGGCAGCATAACTAGTAAGGTGCCGCCAGCAAACACGAAGTGCGGTATCAACTCTAAACCCATAATGTCAAACATCCAAACTCTTGGGTCAAGAAAATTAGCAAACGCAATGTGTAGGTGATATACTAAAGCCCACATTGAAAACATGATTGAAGTTTTCAAAACCATCGCATTAGAATTTTCTTGTCGCAGTAGGTAGATTGCTAAAATCACTGTCGCTAATTCAACTATCATTCCGCCTGAGAATGTCCATAAGTGCGGCGGAGTTATGATTGTTGTATCGACTCCATAATTTGAATGCCATAGGTCATCGTATAAGCCCCCAAGCAGTAATGTAATCATACCCGCAAGAATTATCCAAATTGGTATCGGAGCTGAGAGTATCGAAAAGTGATAACCGCCTGCTGTATCAGAGCGAATGAAACTGAACCACATAATGTAGCATCCAAGGAAAATCATCGTTGGTATAATGCCGGAGAATATCATCATGTGCGGCGGAGTGAGCAGTTTATCTCGACCGATATCAGTATGCCACTGGATATCGATGGCCAAACCGACACGGGCAACTACATGGTATACCGATAGAAATACAACAAATAGAGTCAGCAGATTCAATTCTCTGCGCTGCATATTTATCGTCCCTCACTTCCAAGTGGCAGTAACGATTTTTCCTGATTGATCGATAATTTGGTGGATGTTGGTTGCTCCAGGTGAGAATTGCGATAAAAATTCGTGCATTTGTTGGCCTGAAAGCCAATTTACCTCGCCGACAAACATTGAATCTGGCAAATTTGTTGGTGGTTTTATCACATTGTGCGTGCTAATGACATTTTTTGACTTCTTTTCATTATATGTCATGTTCACACATGTTGATTCATCAAAACCCGCCAAATCGTATTTCGTGGTAGTCAAACGCGGACCATTACCTTCTAGTGATACAATCATAACACAAGATATCGGTTTATATGGCCAGTTTGATTGTGCATTTGGCCGTTCATCGCCTAGGGTAATCAAGCAATATCCCCCGGGCTTAATTTTCAGCATGTGTTTTGCTGCGTCAAAAGCCACATACGGGCTACATGACCCATCGCTAACATCAAACGAAAAACAGTGCCTTGATTCCGGTGACATAGCGGTACACTTCAGTCCAAGTGCGTCTTGAACATGGGTGGCAAATGCTGGCTCAACCCTAAAGTTTCGTCGATACACTCCACCGTGGATTATTACGGAGATATCATTGAGATTGATTGGACTCTCAGCAATTACCTTCTTGCTTAATGCGGCAATTGATTTTAACAGACCACTTCTCCCAATTGGCGCAGATTTCCAGCCATGCACTACGACCATTCCTCAATCCCCTCCGGCATCATGATGTGCATAGCAAGCATTGCTAGACCTGAGCCGAATGAAATTAGCAGAGTTGATTCTCCAGATTTCAAATCTCCGGCCTGAATTGATTTTTCCAACAGCATACAATGACTTGTTGACCCAGTATTACCGATGTCGTGACTCTCATTGTGAAAATTTTTCATTTTGCCAAGGACTGATTCAGCAACTCTACCACCTTTTCGCATTGATTTTGGTGAGGTCGGGTGGGAATAAATATGCTCAATCTCTTCCCAATTTAGGTTCATATCTTGCATCGCACGACTGAGAAATACACCCAGGTTATCTAGCACACCTTGTTGTAATTGTGAAGCTTTGGTCCTCATTGAGGGGCCAGCTCGCTTCTTTGCCGCCTCACCAATGCATAGATTGGTATATTGGGCGAGAGTAAAAGGCTCACTAAACATTACTTGATTTGGCTCCTCAGACCTGCCCAGCAAGTATGCTGCTGACCCATCGCCAACGGTAAGTGACGCAATAGCTTGACTGCGTAACCATAAATTATTCGATTTTGCTTCATCAATAAGAGATGTAACATTTTCTCCAGACACGATAAGAGCATTCTGTATTTCTCCAGATTTTATCATTGAATCAGCAAGCATCATCGATGTTAACATACCCGAACAGGCATTCGACATGTCAAAGCATGTTGCATTTTCAATACCCAGTCTACGAGCGATGAGGCTTGCCATACTTGGCGAAAGGTGCATTTCTAAATTACCGGCTATTTTCCCCATCGCGCAATTTACCACCAAATCTATGTTTTGAGGTGGGATTTTGGCTCGCTCAAGACACTTTTCCGCCGCTTTCACTGATAATTCCAGACTACCTTCCTCAGGTTTACTTTTTCGATGGCCTTCAAGCCCAGTCAGCCTATGTAAGTCTAGTTTTCCTGGTAATTCACCAATGCCTGCATAATCAGCAAGTGGGACAAACTGCTGTGGAATATAACTGGCAAAAGACAGGACCCTACTATGAAACGCCTCTGAATCCATTATTATCCCTCAAATCAGTAAATTGGCCTATCAAGTTGAGTAATTTGTTACGGTTAATTACTGCGTTATTGAATAAATCATCTCTAACACTAACGCCAACTAACCACCAAAACCCCCAAGAACATAGTTACCATTGCTTTGCGACTCTTATGGTTTTGCCCGACAGTATTCAGCATTTCGTTTGATTTTTTTCTATATAGACTGATACTTATGTGATTTATCTCTCCCGTCTCATGTGGAAGTTGACCTATTATTGTTGAGTATGGTAGTAACCGTAATTGCGGCAGCGTTAACAGTTCCAGCAGGTTTTGGTTTAGCAACAATGCTGACTCCGGTAGTTTTGGTTTGGTTACCACCTCATGAGGCTATCGCACTAGTAGCTATTATTCACGGTGCGCACAATGCATGGAAATTGAAATTACTCAATTCGAGGGTCGATTATCAAGCGGTATCAAGGTATGGCTGGGCACTAATTATTGGCGCAATAATAGGCGCAGTATTACATTCATATATTCCTTCTGACCCATTGTTACTAGTTGTTGGATGTGCCCTCATAATCCTGCCAGTGTTGTCTGTGACGGAAAAATGGACTAATTTCAGATTACCTGAATCTGAGGATCGCATCGGTGGTTTTGGTTCCGGGTTTTTTGGTGGATTAACCGGTCACCAGGGTGCGCTTAGAGCGATGTTTCTGCAACGTAGATTACCCGATAAGGTTGCGTATGCGGCAACGGCAAGTATCCTTGCATTAGCTGTCGATGTTACTCGAATTCCCATATATATCATGTTCGAGGGAACCGCAATACTCGATGAATATATCCTACTCTTAGCATTGACAGCGTCAGCAATCTTTGGAGTAAACTTGGGCAAGCGATGGCTAGTCAAATGGAAGAATTCACGGATAAGAATTGGTATTTTATTGGCGATTGTCGCCAGCGGATTGCTTTACATCGTCGAAGCGGGCAAAAATCTAGGATACTGGTAAGCATCAAAACGTGGATTGCCACTCTTCAACATCTTGAGACGCCGCCCAATCTTCATCAGTCATCTCTCCACGTGCTTTGAGAACTTCTCTCGCTAGCAGCCAGTAAATTAGCGCTAAGGATTTGCGACCTTTGTTGTTAGCGGGGACAGCGACATCAACATTCCGTAGGTTATTATTGGCATCAACGATGCCGACGACGGGAAGGCCTGAGTTAACGGCCTCTTTCAGAGCCTGTTGATCTGCAGCAGGATCGGTTACGAACAACACATCTGGTTCAACATATGAGCGTAGAGAAGGGTTGGTTAGTGAGCCTGGAATGAATCGACCAACTGCAGCATTAGCGCCGATAGCTTCGGCAAACAATCGGGCGGGTCTCTGACCATATTGTCGTGCGGAAACTACCATTATTCTTGGGGCATCATACTTATTGAGGAAAGTAGCAGTGCTTCTTATTCGTGAATCGGTCATATTAACATCGAGAAGGTAAAGTCCGTCATCTCTAACGGTGTCAATAAATCTGGCCATATCCGCACTTTTCTGCTGAGTGCCAATATTCACGGCGTTTTCTTCATAGGTTTCAAACGGCAACAACAGGCTTGG
>DALZ01000147.1:4658-5644 GCA_002496955.1 Euryarchaeota archaeon UBA128
ATTATACGAGCAAATAGGCGAAGATTACAAGTTTTAGAACATTGAACGCTATGTATGGGGGAACAGGTCATGAAGCATAATTCAGTTGGATTTGACTTATCTAGTGCAACCCAACACCCCGACGGATTTTGGCGAGACCAAAATAACATTCCAGTTAGAGTAAGTGCTAGTGATATCGAGCGCCACTCATACTGTCCTCTATCGTGGGAGTTGGCCAAAAAAGGCAACTCAGGCGAAGGTGAAGCCATTGAAATGGGAAAAACCAAGCATGCCATGATTCACGCTAGAGTTTCCGATTTCAAGTCAAAGCAAATACAATTTAGACGGCAAATGATTATTTGGACATGGTGGTTTACAGTAATTATTGCCCTGATTATTGATTCTGTTGCCATCTTAATGATTGATGATGTGGCCCTATACCCTCAAGATATGGCAAAATACCTTGCAATGTGGAGTTTAACTGTTTTAGGCGTCAGCTTGATAACCATTTATTTGCCTTGGCGAAGTTGGTTTGGCATGGGCCAAAGTCCCAAAGATGAAAGGAACAAATTCATTCAAGAAACCCTAATTTTAGCCCCTGAATGGGAACCTGAAGGCTTCGAAGGAGGTTGGTTTGAGGCTGGAAAATTAGAAACTAGTCTGCTCTTTGCGGCAATCCTCCTAGGTATACATGGAATTGCCCTAAATGGTGCTGAAAATCGACAACAGGCAGGCTTCATCATGATAGTACTAGCAATGCTGTGGACTTTGGCAGCATCATGGCAGTTACAGCGTGCCCTGATATCAGAAAATGATTCTGAATTAGCGAGAAAGGACGTTGGTCTTGAATCTGGTGCGGAGATCGCCTATTCAGATGATGAGGAGTCTGCCGGGTTATTGAAAGATGCAACTACAGGCATTAGGGGCCGACCTGACCAAATTGTTGTTATAGATGGCGAATTTATACCAATTGAGCAGAAGACTGGTAGAGTCCCGAAACGCCCACA
>DALZ01000147.1:6034-7730 GCA_002496955.1 Euryarchaeota archaeon UBA128
ACTCCGTACGGGATTTTACGCTATGGTAACGAAAACATTCACCAAATAATGTGGGACGAAAAGGCGAAATCACAATTGTTTGACCAAGTTAAGGAAATTCAACGATTAATCGTTGAAGGTGGAGCAAAACGAAATCACAAAAGAATTGGTAAATGTCAAAACTGTTCACGAAAATCTGCTTGTAGTGAGTCGCTTGCCTAGTTAAGCATCGCACGGTGGCTCAATTGGATACTGTAGACATATTCTATGAACGGTTATTACAATGATGAAGTTGTCCTGAAACGCTCCTATGGTGTTTTCTCCCCAGCCTCTTGCCTCCACATTCAGCATCCAATCGCCTGATTCAAATTCTGGACTAGGCTCAAAAGTATCGACTGTCGGAGTCACATCCTCACAAACATCTCGCAGCCAAAAAGAAATGCCAGATGGGGTGGTGACCTCTGCTCTAACGTAGCGTAACTCACTTGTCAACACTTCATCGATACATGAAATCTGATCTGAGCCGCTCATTCCTACCTTGAAGTAAATCTCAATTCGCTCCACGGTTTCATCTACTGGAAATGAGGTCTGATTAGCATACGGCTGTACGGTGATAGTCGTGAAAGTATGCGCCATATCCACTTTATCTGGATAAGAGACCGAGTAAACATCATCGCGCATACCTTCAATCGTTTCCCTAGCCTGAAGCAAGCCCAGACATCCGGATAGGCTGGAGAGCATCAAAGTCATGAGCAGAAAGACAACTAAACTCTTGCTCCTCATGAATATCCCATCGATAACTTGGTTATCAATTAAGTGATTGCTAGGGCGTGACATTGAAAGGTGAAAGATAATCCCGAGATGTCCGGATGACGCACATGGTGGCCGAGCAATCGCAATGACGAACCCTATGAAAGCCGACGGACATCACTCAAACTCTGCGCCACAAACGGGACACTGCTGCGCCATGACCGGGATCTCAGCACCACAAGCACCGCATTCTGCTGTCTTTTTTGGTGATTGGCGGCGTTTCGGTTTTTGTCGGACTGGTTGTAATTCATCATCATCGATTTTTGCGACTGGTGTATCATCATCCTCAACAGTAAAATCGGAACTAACATCTTCTATCTCATTGCCAGCAATAGACGAATCTGAAAGCCCCATGCCAATGTTAACTTCATCGCCCGGCATAACTCCATCTTCGCCAGTAAGTTCGTATAGCCGACCTCTGATCTCTGCATCGCTTGCTGATAACTCTGAATCATCATCCTTGTGAGCAATTAACTCTCCTTTCGTTGCAAGCATGTCATCTAAATCTTGAGTCCCATCACTCATTTCTTTTAGGGATTTCAACTTTGTAGTCACCTGAGATTCCAACTCCTCGATTTCCTCAGGAGTCAAACCTTCAGTATCGAACTCTGCCTCATACATCTGCTCAATTTCCGCTATTTCTGCCTCTGCTGAAGCAATATTCTCATCCCAATCATCCTCCAACTGGTCTTCATCATAACCGAACTCTTTGACCGTTTCGGCAAAGTTTTCCGTGCCTGATACAATAACATCATCCTCCTCTTCTGGCAACGCTATCTCTTGAACTACGGCTGGCTTGCGCTGTCTTCTTTCGCGTCTCTCAAAGAATGACGATACATCTTGCTCACTACCACAATATGGGCAATTGTCCATCATATCGGGGACTGATTCACCACATTCAACACAC
>DALZ01000086.1 GCA_002496955.1 Euryarchaeota archaeon UBA128
GCGGAATTCCAAAGTGGAAATAAACATGTTTTAATATGTCGGATGCAGATTTTCTTGGTTTAAGGAGGTATTATTCTGAGCGGACAATTAGCAAAAATAGGACTTATAGCAAGTATTCTATCAGTGCTGGGATCACTATACATCTACTTCATCAATGAAGAGGAATTGTTAGGGATTTTCGTTGGTCTATGGGCACCAACACTGATACTACTCGCCAACGAGACTGAAAAGTGGATGACAAGTGAATCATAACATTAGTAGCATCTGACTACAATGCTTGGCGTTGCAAGGCTCAGCTTTAGCCAATTTGGCTTATTGGTAGGTAACTTACTGTTGGCCTTGATTTTATGACCATTTGTCGTCATCTTTCTTGTCGTTGGAACTAACTCTAATGAAGGCAATAATCAGCAAGAACACTACTGCAAGCACGGCAATTTGCAAGGTCGTTGAAGAGATGTCTGAGGCCGTTTCATCCTCATTATCACTGCTGCCTGGAGTAACAGAATCTGCGTTATTACCGCTATTATCTGCGTCTACAGAAGCACCAACATCAACGGTGAATTCAATGGTCGAGGATTTAGAGTTACCTGATGCGTCAGCACTGGTCACCAATAAAGTGTAATCTCCGTCAGACAGGACTGTCGTTATGTGCTCGTGATTTTTCTTAGTAGCAAACTCGTCCGTATGGATTACGACACCGTCCAAACTAATCGATTCTGTTGCGCTCTCAGAGGTATACCAAGAAATTCTGGCACGGCCATCATCGAGAACTTCTACCGCTAAATTGAGAAGTTCTGGTGGCACCTCATCGATTACTGTAGCAGTAGTGAAATTAACAACTTCAGAGGTTATGTCGCCAATTGAGACCATGCACTCATATTCTGTTCCCGCAGTAAGGCCTGTTGCTGTAACGGTGTTAGTTAACGACTCACTACTCCATGCTTGATTGACCACTGCAACTATTTCACCCGCAATGTTGCAGGTTAGGTTACCCGAGGCTGCTTGAGTCGTTGACCACTCCAATATTGCCGAATCTGCTGTACTACTGACATATTTGAAGCCATAAATTTGCTGCGCAATTGCCGGCATTTCAAAGCCGGTTATTTGGGCATAAACATGTCCTGCAACGTCATAAGAGGATAACATTGCTTGCTGGCCGTCACCCTCCAGTATGATATCGACAATGTTTGGATCGTAATCGATACCATCATCTGCAGCAGGGTCTGCACCACCACCTAATCGCCAAGTCTTTGCCGTTGCATCGACATCACGCCACTTACCAGTGCCAAAACCATCTTGGCTACCAATTACAATGATGTAGCGGTAATTTGACACGTCGTCACCGATAACATCTTTACTCACTGTGAAGGTAATCGTCTTATCTTCAACACTGCCACTAACATCTATACCGCGCGCTGATGTGCTGCCTGTTTCTGCTTGGACTGCTTGCACGGCACCAGGCTCTCCCGTGCCGCTAATCGCAACTTCCCAGGCCCAATCGGGGTGAACCTCGGCATTCGCTCCGGTCAGCATTGCTACCTCACCATATGAGGTGGCGCCTTGGTCGACATAAATCTGGACAATCTGGTGACTAAAGCCGTTGGCCAAGCCCCAAATATCAGTCATTTCATCCATTTCGATGATGAATTGAGCGTTCCATGCGCTTTGGCGTACTGTAACTTTCTTAGCGTCCCAAAGGCCGGCACCGCTGTCGGTTGCGAAATCGCTTGCCAGTGGATAAGTGTAATCTCCATCACCGGTCTCATCACCAACTGCATCATCCAATTCAAGCAAAGTGACCCATTCCTCTAAGTCTGGAAGCACAAGTTCTGCCGGTGCTGGTGGTGCTATTTCCATATCTTCGCCATCACCATATGAAAGCGAGCCAGCCCAAGAAGACACTACTTTGATGCGCGTGGTGTAGCGCGGCGCAAGGCCAATTTCAGCCCAAGGAATCACAAACTCATAGACCTCGTTAACCGCACAGCTACCCAGTGAAGAGGTGCTGATTAACACCCACTGTTCATTGTCACCAGACTTGCCTTTTGCCTCAAATAGATTCCACTTGGCGCGGCCGTCTTCTCTAACAGTATCAAAGTCGATTGCGACCATATACTTGGCAGGAAATCCGAGAATTTGATTGCCGTAGTAAGTGCGGAAATTGGTTTCAACTTCATTGAAGTTTACCGCATTGGGCTGCATGAAATAAATCGCTAGGTCTGGCTCGTCATACTGTGAATTGCGCGCAATTGTCGCCAGTTCGTCGGCTGTAACTGAATCAATACGCATGAAAATATTGCTCGAATCGTAGCCAACATAAAAATTCTCGATATCGAAATCTCCTCCGTCGACTGCAGCATCGTATTTAGCGGCGCCGTCCCATTCGCCGGGCAGGGCGATTCCGTCAATCATCGGCTCAATAATGCCACCATATGGCACGATTGGAGTTGCTGCGCCGGTCCAGAGGTCTTGCAGATACGGGGGCAGATCAAGATTAATTGCTCGATAAATATTAGACAAATGAACCTTGAATAAAACGTCCCAATTCTCATCATAGCCGCTATCTTGGTCAAGGCCATACCACCAAAACCAGTCGCTTCCCTCGGCTATGTAGAGTGATTCCCAAGCATTGTCTAAGCCTGGATGACTGGGATTGTCTTCCTCGAAAGCGACTAAGGCTTCGCGAGCTTCGACCAAACGTTGCCAGCCAAGGCTCTCTTCAGGCTCTCCAGCCCAAGTACGTAAGGTCCCATCAATCCATGAGCCGGTGCCGATTGTGTCAATCGACGGTAGGTCTGGATTCGTTGACAAGAATTCACTGGGCGTTGTGGTGACAATGGTTGGATGTGATGCTAGTCTTGAATACCATTCATGCATAAATGGGCGAGCATTGTCCTGATGTTGAAACTCCGACATGAACATCCAGTTTTCACCATCTAAGGCAACTGTAAGTAGGTGCTCGGAAGGATCCTCACCTGCGTCGAGTAATTCTTGCCTGATGTTATCCAGATATGCAATGAAATCTGATACCGCTGCTTCAGGAGTCATGGTCCCGTATTGGAAAGCAATTCTGTCTGAAATAACTCGGTCTCTAAACACAGTAGCGATTTCCCCTCCATCCACACCGGTCACAATCCATGGTGTTGCTAAATTACTAGCCACATCAACATCGATATAGTTCCCATTCAAATCCGTTGATTTCATGAGGATTTCCTCATCGGTGACCATCCACTGAATTCCTACATCAGACACGGGCTCAACCATTGCTGGCGACACAGCTTCCTCACTTGGCCACATACCGGTTGGGCGGAAACCAAGTTTGTCCTCAAACAAATCCATCCCGGTGATAAGATGATTCTGAACATCTTCTGGCCAAGATTCTTTGTTGACTCGAATGCCATCTTCCATAGTCCAGCCATCCATCATCAGTAATGGCATAATTGGATGGTAATACGGTGTAGTGGTCAATTCAACTTGGCCGGCGGCGGCAAGTTGACTATACATGGGCAGTACGTTAGCCATGTGCTCATGTTGCTTGTCGATGACATACATCAAATCATCGTGAGTGTATTGGCCTGGTTGCATGAACAGGTCAATTAACCCTTGATCACGATGGTTAACATCATATTCACCTTGGACATAATCCGGAGAGAATTGATACAGATACCACAGCACCTGCAGGTCAAGATAGTCTTGTTCTGAGAGCAGTGTATCGCTCATTATTGTCGCCGGTTTGAGATTATGCAGTGTCATGTCATAGAGTTCAGAGTAACGATTACTTGATGGATAAAGCCATGATTGAATATGCCCTGTCTCTGAAACATTGTAAATCCATCCGCTATTCCAGAAGGACTGGAATTGCATCGTGTGTAATTCGAGGGCTGTAGCGTTGGGATAGCCGCCTTCTGGCCAAGGCCGCTTCGCCATATCAGTATGATCGTCTAGTGGTTCATTCTCGTAGTAATCAACTAATTGCTCAATGAATGATGGCACCAAATTGTAGGTTACCTTGGTGCCAGTCTGAGCTAAAATTCCCGGTGAATCAACATATTCAGTCATTGCGTGAACTCTGACCCAAGGCATTTCGTAAGTATCAGTCAGTTTATTCTTGTAGTAGGGCTGATGTTGATGGAAAAT
>DALZ01000150.1:0-976 GCA_002496955.1 Euryarchaeota archaeon UBA128
CGCTCAATAAAAGCCGAATTAATCGATTCAAGTTCACTATCGGTTAGCAGCCGGTTTAATTTTCTCGGCAATACAACACAAGACGTCCCAAGCATGCATAACCTAATGCTAACAAGCGATTGTAAATCTAATGACCTTACCGTCTCTCTGGCTACGTCTAGCAGGTGCTTCCTTGCTGTCTCCTCTGATAATTCTGATTCTACACTAAATTTGCCCGATTGCTCAAGGATTTCTTTCCAGCGTGAATGATTCCATGGGCCATTTTTTAGGTTGTTCAATGCCTTATGCCCTGCATTGGTGATTTTACTTTGCCAAGCCACATTATCGATGTAATTTGATGTGTGTCTAGCTTCATCGGGTTGCCATGCTAAAATTATTGGCTGTTTGCACTTAAACCCAAGACTGGAGCCCGATGCTCCCGGTGCACCTGGCTGCAATCTAATTTCAACACCCCCTGCGTGAATACCTAATACATCTCCTAGTCCCGAACCATGTTGACGTTCAATACGGTGGCAAATTCGATAATATTGGTCAATGTTACCTCTCTGTGAAAATTGACGAAAGGCTAAAGCAACTGCAATGAGGCCTGCCGCGGACATGCCAAAGCCTTGGCTTGTAGGTAATTCTAACCGGATTTGAATATTGAATGAAGTTGTGTTATCTACCAAACGAGCATATACCAAATCGTTTAGCAGGTCTCGGTAGAATTTCTCTGATTCATTCATTGGTTGGTTATGAAAATCAAATATTTGTATCTCACTATCTTCAATACTTCCCGATTTTTCTTTGACAGATAGTTTTACCTTTACGCCATGCTGAATATTGATACCTACACCTCTGCTGCCTTGGTTACGCAATAATCGACCATCTTTTTCGACGGTGAAAAAGAGAGTGATATGACCACCAATATGTGAAACATACTCATTCTCCATAGACCTGCCGTCGCTTCACCTAATTTCAATTATTTTACGAAAGT
>DALZ01000150.1:1359-4289 GCA_002496955.1 Euryarchaeota archaeon UBA128
AGACCATGGCCGGAAGTGCAAACCTACCTCATGACAGGGGCCATCTTCTGTGGACTGCTGAGGATGGAGTAAGTAGAATGCTGCTTTCTAGCATCGATCGGTGGGTGACCGCCATATTAGCCGACGATGGAATAGACGCACCAGTATTTGATTCTCAAGACCGTGGCAGCAGTGTCATCGCCACAAAAAGCGATGGTATCATTGCAGGCACAGCAGCGATTGACCACATGATCCAAATTTGGGCACCATCAATTCAAATCACGTGGCGGGCTTCAGATGGAAAGAAGGTCTCTAATGGAGAAGAAGTCGCACTATTGAGTGGCTGTAAAAGTGCTATTTTGCAATTTGAAAGAAGTATTTTGAACATCTTAGGGCATTTATCTGGAATCGCTACTGAAACCAAGCGTTGGGCTAGCAAAGCGGCAAAACAGGTTGCTAGCACAAGAAAAACAACTTGGGGTCTGTTAGACAAATGGGCAGTCCACTTGGGTGGCGGACTGACTCATAGATTGACGAGAGATGACGCACTGATGATTAAAGAAAATGACTTGGCGGCGATGTTTGATTCTGGTTTAGCGAACGATGTTAGAATCGCTCAATTTATTCAAACTTTAGATATCGCTAACAACCCGTCATTTATTGAAATTGAGGTGCGCAACGAAAAAGAGGCGATTACTGCCGCTGCGATGTGGCAACAATTCCATGCAGATGCCGAAATTAAGTTAGTGGTAATGTTAGATAATTTTGGTGCAGAGCGCTGTAAAAATACCGCAGCTCAATTAACAGAAATGGGTTTACGAGAGAATATTTTGTTGGAAGCCAGCGGCAATATCACCTTTGATACGTTAGATGATTGGTTCGAGTGTGGGGTGGATGTAATCTCAACTAGTGCGATTAATCGGGGAGTGAAACCACTAGACTTGTCCATGATAATGGGTGATTAGATGAGTAAATTCACTGCTGACATCAGTCATCCGAGATATAATTCATTACTAAATCGGCATAAACTAGAGGTGGCAGCGAACAAGGGCATGCTAGCAAACAGCGCCATGATTGCCCATGGTCGCGGCGAGGCTTTTGATTACTTACTAGGCGAAGTGACGACTTCGAATGCAAAACATGCAACCACCAATGCGCTAGCCCACTTGATGGCTGGTAAACGTCCGATAATCACAATAAACGGTAACACTGCTGCACTAGCTGGAAAAGAATTATTGCAAATTGCCGAAGCAATTGAATGCCCAGTGGAAATAAATATCTTCTATCGCACTGAAGAACGGATTGCGTCAATCCTGAAATATCTAGAACAACTGAAACAACAGCACAACATAACAACCGAAATTCTTGGAGTAAATCCTGACGCAAAAATCCCCGGACTCGAGGGTCCACGAGCAGACTGTTGTAGCAACGGTATTCTCTCAAGCGACGTAGTATTGGTCCCTTTAGAGGACGGAGACCGGTGTGAAGCATTGGTGAGGATGGGTAAAACTGTAATTGTGGTAGATCTTAACCCCATGTCGCGCTCTGCTAAGATGGCCTCGATTACTATTGTTGATGAGATTACCAGAGTCACAGGCAACATGATTGATATGTTAGAACAGGAAAATCCGCCTGAAATAGATGTTAATTTCGTGAATGCAGCAAATTTACAACAAAGTGTAAATGTCATTGCCGCGCGTTACATGTAGCACATGGAATAGTCGAAACGGCCGCATTTGTCGGGACAAAGGTTTTATTAGTTGGGGTGATGAAAATCTCGAAAAAGATGGGTAGAGAGGTAGGAAACAATCGTCGGAACGGAACGTTTGGCACCAATATTTCATTCGATATTGAGAATGTCAATGCCCCCGCTAGGAGGCGTCCTAGACAACAAAATTCCCCAGTAAAATTAGTTGAAGAGGCTAGTGATTCGGTAACCGGCTGCCCAGGCTGTGGCTCACCCATCGAACATGATGAATGGCTGGATTGTTTGGTCGGATTTGTTTCTGGTGCTCACGAGTTCGAGATTGGTAACCCTGTTCGAGCACGAATCGTGCAAAATCTGCGTAATCAAACAGCCAAAATGAATGTTCCCAACCCAAGGAATAATTGGGAGCTAGCAGTTGTGAAAGTAATAATGCAAGAGATCGAAAGAATCGTTGTTGCAGAGATGAATCGAGCACAGCCAAAACAAGTTATTTCCACGGAGATGTCAGAAACCGAGCGCCAAGAGCTGATTGCCGAAACTGAAGCTCGAGTAATCAATTCTATGGCTCTAGAAATTCAAGAGGCTCTAATCGCTGAATTAACACCAAGACTCGAGCAAGAAATAAGGGCTCAGGTTGAAAGTGAGTTATGGCAGCAATTTGAAGAAGAATGGAAAAATAGGTCCATGACTACCTAAGTCAGGCCAAAGACCGAGAATCTAACGATTCCCGAACCAATGATATTCTTCATAGGCTGTCAAGATTACAACCCTACTATGAGAGACGATAAACTCCACATAGACTCACTGCCAACGGAAGTGCAAAAGTTGTGTGAGGTTATGACGGGGATTGACCCTAGTTGGAATATTGAACATTGGCTAAAGGCACAAGCGACCGCGAGTTTAGAGTTAATTTCAAGCGAGTTAGAAGTGGAGATGAAAACTGCCGAGCAACGATTAAAAAGAATTTGCGACATCAAAAATCGTTTAGTAAAATCATCTAACCAAGAAAATGATTTTAATCAGATGAATCTTTTTGACTGCTTTAGCATAGAGTATGATAAGACCATGATTGGACTAGGCTCAAGGGCCATCACCAACGCAGAAGAAGAGTCCGAAAAACACCCAGTAAATGCATTCCTCGATTTATTACCAAATGAACAAGGGGATGACCCGTTACTGGCAGTCGCATGCCAAAATTTATTGATGATAGTAGAACGAAAACTTGCTCAGGGCAAGGAGTTTG
>DALZ01000171.1:0-6259 GCA_002496955.1 Euryarchaeota archaeon UBA128
GGATTAATCGGGTTTATACTGGTACTGGCGATGATGGGACATCAGCGTTTGTTGATGGCTCGCGCCATCGCAAATCAGATGTCAGATTTTCTGCAGTAGGAACATGTGATGAACTGAATTCTATTGTTGGAATAATCAGGAGAGACTGCTCACAATTGCCTGATCACGCAGACGGAGGTAACAGTGCAAGCGTCACGAGAATTCAGAAGATTTCTGAGGTGGCTTTGAATAGAATCCAAAGCGAATTATTCGATTTAGGAGCAGAGCTTGCTTGCCAGCCAAATGATTTACCGGAATATATGCAATTGATCAGTCAACAACAGTGCGAATCACTCACGGATGAAATGGATGCTTGGCTAGAACAACTTGAGCCACTTACCAGTTTTATTCTGCCTTCTGGAGCAGGCCCCGAACCGATAATCCATCATGCTAGGACAGTTACTAGAAGATTGGAGAGAAATATTGTTGCCATTGAAGATGAGTATGGTAGCGAAGCAGTGCGCCCGGAGGTGAGAGTATATGTTAATCGATTATCGGATTGGTTGTTTGTATTCGCAAGGTGGGTGACTAAGAATCTTGGAAATCGAGAAACTCTTTGGACGCCTCTTGCTAAACGTGAAGAAATGATGAACGTTTCTAATATGATTAGGAAATTTCATGAGAACGAACAAGATTTTGAAAAGTTAGAATAGACCGTTCTGACTAGCAAATGCTTTCGCTTCTTGAATAACTGATTTTGTCTCATGATGCGTGGCCATATCAAGGGCTAGATTCCAGTCTAGCCACATATAATCCCGGTGTTCTTTGGATAGTTTTACAGTAATCTTTTCAGTTGTTGCTAGATACCAAAAAACTTGCTTCTTCGTTCTCCTGCCTTTGTATTTGTAACTGTAAACGGTTTTAGTTTCGAAACCATGAATAAATTCGATTTCGGTTATTCCAGTCTCCTCACTCAGTTCACGTGCAGCGGTAACCATATTGTCAGCATCGCTATCTTCGACATGGCCCTTAGGTAAATCCCAGTGCCCTTGTGGATATTGTAATAGTAAAATGGTTCCATAGTTAACCAAAACCACCCCACATGAGGTTTCCATGTTGGTCGGATGCCGGACTTAGTCATGATATTTTTCATAAATTCGGCAAGAAATATATACAACACGAGATGAGGTGATTTGTTAATGAGTTCTCGAGGTATACCAGAGTTTGATACAATAGTGGCGGATTCTGATTTCGATGGATTGTGCGGTGCTGCTATACTAAAGCGTTACAATCCGTCTGCTAAAGTTATTTTTTCTCATGCTGCCATGATTCGTAGTGGTAACATGGACGAAGTGATAGATTCTGATACAGTTATAGTTGACTTGCCATTTCATCAAAACTGCGGTTGGTATCTCGATCATCATCAAACCAACAAACCATCTGCGTCTGTGCTGACGGCGTTTGAGCACCGAGGCGGTGTAATTGACTGGCAACCAACACCATCAGCCGCTAGATTGGTTTATGAAATTATTAATCCATACTCGGATTTGTCAAATTTCCTTGAAATAATGCCGTTTGTTGATGCTTTGGATTCAGGCGGCATCACCATTGAAGAGTTTCGCAAAGACGGAGAATTAATGCAATTTAGCAGGACTCTCTCAAGGACTGATGTGGAGTATATGTTGGCAATTGTCGAACTGTTATCAGGTGGCTGGACCATGGAACGAATATTGCAACATCCAGAAGTAAAAATCCGGCTTGAGTTCCAGCGCAACAATCGGCTGGAACTTTTTGATATTGTCAATCAGAATACGCAGGTAATCGATCGCCTTGCTATCTGCCACCTCGAGGATACAGGATTTTTTTCAAATGGTTATTTAGTGACTGCAACCGTTGGTGAAACTGCAGATGCATGCTGTATAATTCATGGTTATACAGATGGTAGGGTAGACGACCCTAACAGACCGCCCCTCTCTGCAAGCTTTTACGCAAACTCATTTCTAGAAGACGGTCAGGGACGGTTTGATTTGTCTCGGATGGCGACTAGGTTCGACCCACAAGGCGGCGGTCATGTAAATGCATGCGGTTGTCGTATTCAGGAGCCAGGTCTATCACACAACCTGAATGAATGGTTAGATATGTGGAAACATCGTGAAACTGAACTTGCTGTAGACTAATTCTGTTGCCGGTTAATTGAATAGCAACCTAATATGCGGTCATTACATAGGAGGAGGCTGTTATGCAAGAAGAGCATGTTGCAAAATGTCTTGATATTGCATTCAAAGCAAACATTCCCAAACAGCAGCGAAAAGCCAAAGTTGCAAAATCTGCTGATTGGTTGATTATGGATAAGAAGTGGCGAGCCATACTCACTCTTGCATTAGACGAGGCCGAAATCCCAAGCGATGATGAAGATTCCACGTCACCGAGAAATCACCGATTAGCCCGTCGTAGATCACGTGGGAAGTCGCCTAAATCTGCTCTCGATTGGTTGCCAGATAATGTGGCAATTGCGAGCGATGATTCAGATACGGATGCATTTCGACTGGCTGTTTTACTAATCAACAAGCAATTGAAGCGCGGCGAGTGGGATGACGATTTGACGACGCTAGAGAACACTATCCGAGAGGGCTGTCTGACTGACGGTGTCGATGTTGTGTGGCAGACACTTGGCCAAAAAACCCCTCTTCTTGCCCAATTTTTAGCATTTCCAACGGCGAAAAAACGCTCTAAAGCAAGTCAAAAAGTTGACCTTTCTGCTGGTAGAATTGACGTATTCAACAATGGGGAACTGATTAGTGCAATCAATGCCTTATCCCCCTTGTGTAGGGATGCTGACCAACAAATTGCCATTCAGAAAGTGCAATCTCAACTTTCCGCCAACCGAACATTGGAGGTCAGTAAAAATCTGCTTGAGTTATCAGGTAAGGCTTCGATAATTTCTGTTATCCTTGCTTTTGCCAGCGGTAATGATGTTGACGAGTCAATCAAAGAATTAGGCAAAGTGAATAAAGAAATTGCAGCAGAATTTGCTGATTTAGATTGTTTGATGAAAGGGGAAGTCAATGATTGGGAACTCAGCACTGGCGGTGACGACTCCGGGCTTTCGAAGGCTAGGTTACGGCATGCTTGGATGAATTTTCCAGACACTGTTGGGCAGTTATCGCCTGACGAGATTGGTCACGGAATTGAGATTTTATCCACGATACCTAATTCTCATGTTCAATTACAGAATTTAAATTGGCTGCATCTATCTGCGTTAAGTAAAGCAGGTGAGAGCGTAAAAGCAGCGGAATTGTTGATGTCAAACACATTAGATTATACTATTGAAATTGAAAAATTGTATGAATTAGTATGCTCATTAGGAATTGATGAGGTAGAGGAGTGGCTAATTGGTCAATTGCCGTCACTTGACGAGGGATCTTTGCAGCATATTGCGCGACATAAAAACACCTCTTTATCGCTAAAAAATGAATGTTACAAAAACCTGCAAGATCTTGCTGGGGAGGCTTGGGATGAAACAGCGGTCGAAGCAGTACCAATATTCGCCCAAAATCTGGAGTTGAGACGGCTTAGTAAAATCCTCACTAGCAACGATTTGACGCCAATTTCCCATCCGTATGAGGTACTTTTGTGTTATCACATCCTTGCGACTAATAATCAGCAAGATTTGTGGGATAAGTTCGTTCAGATCAGGAAGTTAGCCCTCACCGCCATACACAGTACTGAGCCGCCAGCTTATCTATCATCAATGGCTCAGAGTTTAATCATGTTAATTGAGGGAAATAAGGTTGATGATAAACCATTTACGGTTTTACCAAAAAAAGCCTATCAAGCACTAAAACAAGCGAGAAATGCACTTCGCCAAGGCGGGACCGGAATAGCCTCCAGAACCTATATCCAACACTTGCAAAACGGTCTTGAGCAGGCTAAACTTTCCCAACTAGAGGAGAGTTTACTATCGGTATTAATCGCCACATTGAATCTTAATCAAGCAACAATTTCTCTACAACACGGTGAGTCAGATCCAGAAATATTCTCCACACTCAACGAGTTAGTCATAGGGTCAGATATTCCAACTAGACTAATACGTTCCATTAGACAGCTAGTATTCGACCATGATATAGGGCTAGAAGAACTGGTTGTATGGTATCAGAAAAACAACCCTCTGTCGCCTTGGCACACTCTTTCTAGAGCGGCATTGTTCGCTCAGAGCGGTGATGAATTAAACGCAGCTCGAGAATATCGCAGAGTTGCTGAAAGCGGTGCATTTGATTTCGAGAACTCAATGGTGCTGTACCGCAAATCGATTATCCATCTAGCACATGCAGAACAGTGGAGCGAAGCCGTTGATTTACTAGATAATCAAATTGCTTTGAGAACTGCGATTACCAAACGTTTCCAACTATATCTACGTGTATCTTTTACTGCAAGTAGGCAAAAAACTAACGAAGCAACCCAGCTTTTGAAGGATTTTGTCAGGCGCAGTAAGCAAATTGAAGAAGAGAATATGGCGGGAGAGATGGTAAAGAAAACTATAACATTCTTTGCAGAGGATGAATTGGATAACTTACGAAATTATCCATTTGAACACTCACGTATTTTGCCGGCCGAACCATTTTCAGGCCGGGTAACCGCGGCATTAAATTCGGTGCAAAGAAATAAACGGCGAACTCGTCATGGTTATGACGGGCGATTCCGTAGCGAGATGTTACAGAATCCCCCATCAATTATGGCACTATACGATATTGCCAGAGACTCGGCTGAGAAGAATCCTATTGAAGGGTTAATGTATTTGGAACGAGCGCAGAATTCCGGCAAATTTAGCACGACTGACATGAAACGTCTGTTTGATGCAGAGCGGAGTCTGTTTGCGACACACAAAAAAGAGATTCCAAATTCGGCAAGGCGTTATCTGAAAAACCTAGCGCTACCGCCGTTGGTTATAGTTGACACCAACATATTAGTCGATGCCTTAGTCGACAAAATCGCACAAAATCTAGAGTTAGCAAGCGAGACTAGCTTAGAATCATTTGAACACGATAATTTTCACAAAGTATTGTTAAGTCGTGCGGATGCTGGCAGAATTAACCTTTGGCTACCATCAATTGTTAGGCATGAAATAATCGAAATAAGTAAACGACATGCTCGATTAAAAGTTAAATTCCAGTCATCATTGGTTAAACCAGAGGTTCTAGATTCAGTATTCGAAGATAAAAAAATAGGTCATTTAGTTGATGAAATTATTAGCGAGTTTAACCGTTGGAAGCCATTCGATGTCCATCTAGAAAATGAAGCTAAGGAAGGGGAATATGTCGATCAGATTGCCGAGTTTTTGCAGGATTATGTAGAGATATATGAGGAACTTACAGAAATGAAAACAGCGCGAGACCCAAAGCAAAAGCGGACTAAAATCGGTAATAATGAGGTCTTCCCAGAAGCGGCTGACCGACAAATAATGGCGATTGTAAGATTACTAGCAGCACAATCTCTTGAAGGCTTAGGTAGTATCTTGATAGCGACTAGAGATGGTGATTTCACCCTCACAGCACGAGCGTTTGAAGAGCGTTTTGGTTATGGTATAATCAAGAATAGTAAAATGCTCAATTCTTGGATTAATTAGGGAACAGCATCACATATACGAGATAACAGCGTCACCAAATTCACTACACTTTAGTAAAGTTGCATCTTCCATCAACCTCTCAAAATCATAGGTTACGGTTTTAGCGGAGATTGCTCCCTCCATACCTTTCACTATTAAGTCAGCAGCTGCACCCCATCCCATATGTCTCAGCATCATTTCGGCGCTGAGAATCACACTTCCTGGGTTGACCTTATCCTGACCTGCGTACTTGGGTGCTGTGCCATGGGTGGCTTCAAAAATCGCAATTCCAGTATCATAGTTGATGTTAGCACCTGGTGCTATACCAATACCTCCGACTTGTGCGGCAAGTGCGTCTGAAATGTAATCACCATTAAGATTCATAGTTGCAATGACGGAATACTCTGCAGGCCGAGTTATTATCTGCTGTAGCATTGCATCAGCAATGACATCTTTTACCGTGATTATCTTTCCAGTGGTTGGGTTCTCAAATGTGCACCATGGGCCACCATCTAGTTCAACGGCCCCAAATTCGTCTTTGGCTAGTTGATAACCCCAATCTCTGAAACCGCCTTCCGTGAATTTCATAATATTTCCTTTGTGTACTAAGGTGACAGAATCCTTGTCATTATCGATTGCATATTGTAGGGCAGAACGAACAATCCGTGCTGTACCTTC
>DALZ01000171.1:6655-8985 GCA_002496955.1 Euryarchaeota archaeon UBA128
TGCAAAAAATCAATTAATTTTGTAACGCCATCTGAACCAGCCTCCCACTCTATTCCAGCGTAGACATCCTCACTATTTTCTCGGAATATAATCATGTCAACGTCTTGGGGCGCTCTAACTGGGGATGGCGTCCCATCATACCAACGAACCGGTCTTACGCAAGCAAACAGGTCTAACTTTTGTCTAAGTGCAACATTCAACGACCGGATGCCTCCACCAACCGGCGTTGTTAATGGCCCCTTTATTGATACCAAGCCGTTTCGCATGGCGTCTAACGTCGCCTCTGGCAGCCACTCTCCAGTATTGTTAAACGCCTTTTCACCGGCAAACACTTCTTGCCAATGAATTTGTTTTACACCACCGAATGCTTTAGCAACTGCAGCGTCAACGACTTTGATCATTACCGGGCTGATGTCAACACCAATCCCATCACCTTCGATATAATGTATAGTTGGGTTATTAGGTACGTTAAGTTGGCCATTTTGCAGGGTAATTGTCTCGCCGGTCATTCCACTCAAACAACCCCACAAGGATTTCCTTCAAGAATGAACCGCCCTTCGGTTGAACATGCTGGGACGCGTTGAATGGAAAGGTGCTACAAAAGTAGATTGTTTTAATGAGGCTGGAGATTGTTTAGAAATTGATTGGGACAATGGCCCAACACCGGTTCAAGTCACATTACAAATGATTGGTGCTTGCTCCCTTGCCGACATACAAACTGGTCTGAAAGACAGGAAGGTTGAGAAATTGTGGATTGAGCTAGATGCTGAGCGAGCAACTCAATCGCCAAAGGTGTTTACTAAAGTGCATATGGTATACCATGTTGATGGAGAAGCACCGGTTAAATTAGTCAAAAGACTGGTAGAAAAAAGTCATGAAACATATTGTACGGTATCTAATATGTTCAAATCAACAGTTCAAATCACTTCAAGCGTTGTTATTAATGGTGAAGTTTGTTGACGAAAGCATCTGCATCGCTTTGGTGAGCAAATCCCTGAGTATGTCATGGAGCGGTATCCAACTGCTTGGGATTGATTTTGGTGCAGCCTCCAAATTAAGGATATTATTTTCAGATTTTATCTTTGCATAGGGTCGTACTGGCCCCGATCCGTCGACGTCGATAATAACCGAGATTTGATACTCATTTTCCTTCTTAATTACTTTCGCAGATGCTAGATTAACATGAGCATTACCCGGGACATTGTTGATTATTTCCTTACCTTCAGAGGAATTTAATTCCTGTTTGACTAGAATCTCCAGAAGTTCGCTTATTGTTTCATCGGGGAGTTTGTACGCATCATAATCGGCTGCCAATATTTTATTCTCGTCCGATGAGTTTACCTCAGTTTCATTGTCAGATAGCAGGATTGCTAGATTGGCTTTCTCCTCCTCAGCGCGACTAATATTATTGCTATTATTTAGCCCGCTAGCAACACCTAACTCAGCAAATATGTCAATTTCATCCTCGTCGAATGAGTCTGGTAAAGTAAACGCATCGTCGTTGAACATTGTATTATACTCTAATCTCATTATACTTAACTTAATGTTACGCCCTATCGCGTTTTGCATCATAATACTTTAATGTATGAGCACTATAAAAAGGGTCAAAGGTAACGACATATTGGAAGATATGTGGCTAATATCATGGGCGGCAGGGTTCTGATATTAGTTGTAGTGATTACACTGCTGTTAATACCGGTGAACTCAGTTGACAGTTTCCCGAATGGTGTTGGAAGTATTGGTAACGACGGATGTTTATGTCATGGCGAAGGAAATTCAGCAACCAAGATAACGATTGATGGCATACCAACAAAGTTTGAGTCAAATCAATCTTACAATCTAACACTCACTTTGGAAAATGAGGAAATAGAACCTGCGAAAGCCGAGGCTCAGGGTGGTTTTAGGATTATTCTTGATGGTGGAAGCTTGAATTTCACTGAAGAAAAGGCGATTTATCTTGAGGGTGGGTGGACGCATCAAGAATCAGGAAACAAACAGAGGTCTTGGCAATTTACTTGGCAATCGCCCGATGACAATACCTCGATGAGTAAATTTACCATCCTTGGTAATGCCGTTAATGGCAATGGCTACTCAAGCGGAGATAATTGGTATTCGATGGAGATATATGTGCCGGGCATGCAAAATTTCGAGCCAGTTCCCAATCAGCTAAATGTTAAGCACGAGTTAGAAGTATTCGATAAGATAATGCTATTCTCTGGTTTAGCGGTATTGTTATTCATCTGTTTCAGAGTAATTCGTGACTAGTTAACAAACTCAATGCTCTTGTTTCTAAGAGCCCTAATTTGTCGGTTCTCGCCCGATCCGTGTAT
>DALZ01000171.1:9364-10694 GCA_002496955.1 Euryarchaeota archaeon UBA128
GTCTTCATCAACAGCAGCTCCCCAAATTATCTTAGCATGTGGCGATATCTTGTCTTGAATTATTTGAGCACACTTTTCTGCCTCGCCTAAGGTAAGATTGGGCCCACCGACGACATTAATCAGGGCGCCTCTGGCGTCTGAGGTATCTAAATCGAGCAGTGGGGAATGAAGTGCTTCTAATGTAGCATCTTCAGCCCGATTGGCTGCAGATGAGGCGCCTAATCCAATCATTGCGACTCCGCTACCAGATTTAATCACTGCTTTGAGATCCTCAAAGTCAAGATTGACCATCCCATCGGTTGTTAATAATTCAGTTACCCCAGTAATTGACCTCACCAGTAACTCATCACCAACGCGAAAAGCACTTGCAATGGGGAGGTCTTTTACTCCTTCAATTTCTAGCAGTCGCTCGTTGGGAATTACGAGAATTGTGTCGCAGTGCTCTCTCAATCTTTCAAGTCCCCACTCAGCATTTTGCTTGCGTAGTGATCCTTCTGATTTGAATGGGTAGGTGACAACAGCGATTGTCATTGCCCCCTGTTGTTTTGCTAATCTGGCAATATGCCCGGCAGCACCCGTTCCTGAGCCACCGCCCATCCCTGCGGTTATGATTGCAAGTTGCGTATCATTGGTAATTCGACGTAGTACCATTTCAGACTCAAGTGCTGCGGCTTCGCCTTTGGTTGGGTCACCGCCGGCGCCTCTTCCACGCGCAGTCCGTCCAATCAGAACCTTTTCCTCAATGGGAGACATGAGTAAAGCTTGAGCGTCGGTATTTATGGCGTATCCCGTAACATAACTGCTGTCAAACAATCCTTCTTCTGCCAGTCTACTGATCGCATTACAGCCTGCTCCACCAGCACCATACACTCTGATTCTGGGTTGTAATGATTCCAGCAATGCCTTCAGTTCTTCTTCATTGCCTTGCCCAGGTGGAATGTCGCTCGGAGTAATTCTAACCTGTTCTTCTTCACTTAGTTCTAAAACGCGGTCAATAAGATGGCGCATGGAGGCTAGATTTGCGAATCGTCTTTGAAGGTGCCGCATGTTTCGGCGGTTGAGGTGATGGTTTGAGGACCCTTCTTAGATTGCCAAACTAGTCTTTCAGACCTTCTTCAGTTACCTGATACACACATTCTCCATCTGGTAGGTTCGGAGAGTCTACTAGCCGAGCAATCCTTCGGCCACCTTTGGCTTTCCTCAGGTATAATCGGAAAGTACTGGCGTGGGCTAACACGTGACCACCAATTGGCTTAGTAGGATCGCCCCACATAGCGTCTGGCTTTGAATGAACTTGGTTTGTAACGAGCACGAGTGCGTTATTGATGTC
>DALZ01000171.1:11052-11388 GCA_002496955.1 Euryarchaeota archaeon UBA128
TTGTTTAGCTTCTGCTGTCTGTTTGCCAACATACCTCGTCCGATGAACTCGGCTCTAAAGTGGCTGGTTAGCGAATCGACAATAATCATCTTGACATTCAATCCCTTGCTCATTCGTTTGATCTCGTCTACCAGTAGCATCTGATGAGCCGAGTTGTATGCTCTAGCGACATGAATTCGAGATAAAACTTGGTCAGGATCTAGATCCAAGCCTCTAGCCATTTGTGTAATTCTTTCTGGCCTGAAGGTGTCTTCCGTATCGATATAGAATACATCTCCGTCAAAGCCGCCCTCTTCCACTGGCAATGTGCAATTAACCGCTAGTTGGTGCCCAATT
>DALZ01000101.1:0-2815 GCA_002496955.1 Euryarchaeota archaeon UBA128
ATCCATACAATACTACTGCGCGCCACGGATAATGTCGGCAATGTTGGACCAACAAATCAGGTCACTGTTCAAGTTGACACGGAAGGACCAATTGAGGGGGGCTGGGTAGTCGATGAATTGACAACTGCCCTTATTGGTGCGGCCAGTGTAGAATTCATTGCGACCGATATCAGTTCTGGTATTGACCCAACAAATTCCTACATTGAATATGGCTTTGATTCAAACGGCTTTGGACAAACTCCGGATATTTCTGGCAGTTGGCAGCCCTCGATGGGGACGGGCCTAGACAGTACCGTAGCGCAATCTAGCTGGGCTACAAAATCACGACAATATTTGATGCTGAGAGCTACGGTCACCGACCTTGCTGGCAACAGTTTGCAGACCGACCCTGTCTTTTACCAAGTCTTACCGAGTATCGACTTTCAGTGGAATCTGACAGAAACCAATGTCGATAGATTGGTTGTTAAGCCGGGAGACAGTACTGGAAATATCACCATAACTGGACTGTTAGAAGTCAACCAAAACTACGGAGGTCCTGTCACAGTAATGCTAGAAGCGGCTCCGGCTGACCGTTCTGCTGATGTCGTGTGGACAATTATTGAATCAAAGACGTTAGCCGCTGGCACAATGACTGATAAATTTGAGTTATTGACATGGAATTATACTGTCCCCAACGAAGGACAATATGACCTCAAATTAGTCATCGATCCAAGTGGTGTTGTCGACGAATATAATGAAGGAAATAACGAAAATTATCTGGTTGTTACCGGAGCATCCGTTAGTAGCATCATTAACGCTCCATCCTTCGCACCGCCAATAATCGGTTTACTCGCCTGTGCTTTCTTCATTACCTTCATCCAAAGAAATACAAGAGATTGAAAAGAAAGAAGACTCCGCCACCACCATGCGACAGGGTCTACCGCGTGTTCCAAAAGACAGAATTGCTGTCTTGATTGGGTCCAAAGGAGCAACGGCAAAATCAATTCGCGAAGCGTCTGGATGTGAAGATTTATTCATCAATTCGGAAACCGGAGATGTCGAGGTTCATTGGGGCGAAGCAGGCAGTTACGACCCCGTTAAAGCAATGAAACTACCAGATGTTATCAAGGCAATAGGCCGTGGAATGGCTCCTAAAGCGGCGATTAGATTGTTTGATGACCGCCACTTTTTCGAAATGGTCGACTTGAGGGATTTTGTTGGCAAACGGTCTAATCGACAACGGCAAATCCGTTCACGCATCATTGGAAGTCAGGGAAAGGTAAGAAAGCTGATTGAAAATTTAACTGATACGGAGATAACTATCTACAAATCAACGGTAGTAATAATTGGTGAAGAGGAGGGTTTGTTTGCAGCAAGACAAGCGGTGGAAATGCTTGCCGGTGGGTCTGAGCATGGTTCAGTATTAGGGTTTCTTGAAAAAGACCGTCGACGGGCAAAACTATCCAACCGGTCACTTGAAACTATCGAATTGAAGAGCCAAGAGACGGAAAGTAGCGGGTTTGAAAATCTAGTACCTGGACTATCCGAGGTAAGTGACCGTCGCTCTCGGAGGATGCGCGCTAGTCAAGTTGACCCAACCGATGATCAAGCCGTCAGTGAAATGATGGAATTGTCAGAAGATGAGAATATCGTCTGGGAAGAAGAATGACTTAAACAACCTCGTTTATATGGCTGAGGTCCATATTCAAAACCTCATACATTGCTTCCGCCAAATCTACCTCTAGACCATTTTTGTTACCCCACTCGACCAAACGTGTAACGTCTCTAATTAGGAATTCCTGCGCCTTAGGATGGGTCTGTATTACTGCCTGGCCAACATCGATTACCACTGGTCCGTTTGGACTCCACAAGATGTTGAATGGCGAAAAGTCACCATGTACCAAATTGGCTTTTTGCCATGCAACGGCAAGAAATTCCAGTAATTCGTCAAACACCGGCTGAGGATTTTCTACCACAACTTCGCGCAACTTTGGATATGGGGAGGAATCGTCACCCAAATACTCCATCACAAGGACATTTTTGTTCAGCCCAAGCGGCTTTGGCACACTGAGTCCCCAACGGGCTAAACGGGCGAGGTTTCTCTGCTCCTTACGAACCCATATGTCAACCAAATCTCTGTGACGGCGCCTTAATCCACCAAACCTTTGGTCACCTTCAATATACTGCATTAGGTTCTTGAAAACCGCATTTGAGGTGTGAAATATCTTAATTGCTACTGCCCTGCCAAGAGTATCTGTTCCATGGAAAACATGTGCTTCTTTGCCGCGCGCAACGGGGAAATCTACAGTATCGATTACCTCGTTTTTCATTAACTTGTACAGCGACATTAGGGTTAAGCGGTCGAAAACTTGGTCAAAAGTACGCCGATCAACCCACTCAAACGGCCCTTTACCCATTGCTCCCTGAATTTTATTTTCTATATCTCTGAAGATTGACCGGTAGCGTTTTTCTTTCATCCATTCATATTTTCCAGATGAGTTTTCAAGCGAACCAACGAAGTCTCTAGCGTCAATTTCATCCTGGTCAAATTGCTTGGATTTCCCACGCTTACTTTTCTTGCGACGGTTGCGATTTTTGTTTATGGCAAGTTCATCCCAGTCATCTTTTCGGCCTTTCAATCGACCACCTCTGGTTTACTTTAGCCGAACAATGAATCAATATCGATATCCTCATCATCGTCATCATCGTCTTTGCCTGTGTCTGGATACTCTTCAACAGGGACAAATTCTTCTTCAGTTTCTGATACGGTTTCATCAGCCGATTCTTCTTGTTCAACCGATTCTGACGCCGTGAACATATCATCATCATCATCATC
>DALZ01000101.1:3190-7410 GCA_002496955.1 Euryarchaeota archaeon UBA128
CGGTATCCTCAGCCTCATCCTCCATAACTCCAAAGATGTCATCATGCTCATCATCATCATCGTGAGTGACATTCATACCAAATACGTCGACATCATCAGGCAGGACTCCTTTACGTGACAGATACATCGATTGAGTTTTCGTATACCTATGCTTTACATCGGCTTTGGAATCTTGAAAGTCCCACGGCCAAACGATGATTAAATCCCCCTCTCTCACCCACTGTCGTCGACGCATTTTACCAGGAATTCTGGCAAGTCTTGTTTCACCATCTTCACACAAAACAGAAACCCTGCGGCCGCCAAGTATCTGGTCGGCTAAGGCAAACATCTCATTGATTCTACGGTTGGGCATTTTGACACGAATCTTTCCCGAGGAACCATCCTCTGGGTTCTCCAGACGGGCCAGTTCTTCCTCATCGACTTTCTCTTCGTGTCTTCTACCCATTGAGGCTCACTATTGCGTCCTAATATACATCCCTTATTGAATTCACTACTATGATGGCGTTTATTTCCAGTCATAATTTAGACTTTGAGCCGCAACTTCGCATATCTGTAGCAATTTATCACTGGCAACTCCCAAGAATAGTGTCGCCATCAAACATGCAAATACTGCAAATCTAACTTGCCATCCAGATGGAAGAGGACCTTCACGACCTGCCTCTGCCTCATCAAAGAACATTACAACACCGATTCTAAGGTAGTAATACATCGATATTGCTGAGTTAATGACCATCGCCAAAGCCAACCACCACACCCAATGCACATCAGCAAGACCAAGTTCACCGCCAGCAACAATTTCTGCGCCAATCTCCCCAACAGCTACCTTAACAATACCCATGATAACCAATAATTTTGAGACAAAGCCTGCTAATGGTGGGACACCAGCAAGTGAGATCATAAAAATGAACATCGCGACTGCAAGAAACGGCTCGCGCTTGGCAAGTCCACCAAGTGACGATAATCGAGACGCATCGCCATCAGACTCTAGTATTGACAATACCAAGAATGCGCCCAGTTTGAAGGCAACCAATACAATCAGGTGGAATATCAGAGCAGTCAGCACCGCAATTGCTGCTTCACCACCATCACCGGCAAGTGACTCATCCCAATTCCACGCGCCAATCGCCGTAATCGCAGCAAGCATGTAGCCCGCGTGAGCAACCGATGAGTAGGCTAACATTCGCTTTGGATTGGTACTGCCCAACGCTGCGATATTGCCCCAAGTCATGGTGATTATTGACAGAATACCCAAGAGGGTCAACCAAACTGTACCATCTTCACTGGCCTCTGGCGCCGCAACGATGAGGAGCATTCTGAGTAACCCAATGACGCCCATTGCTTTACTTGCAGTAGCCAGAATTCCCGCAACTGGACTACTAGCACCAGCATAAGCATCAGGTGCCGCAAAATGGAATGGTGCAGCACTCACTTTGAAACCAAAACCAACGAGAACAAAGCCCATTGCTATCAGAGGTAGCGGTTCCGCACCGCTGATGACAAATTGATCTGCTAAAGCGTCAAACTGCAGTGACCCAGCCCACAAATACAGCATTGACAGGCCATAGAGACCGACGCCAGATGCTACCGAACCAACTATGAAGTATTTCATGCCAGCTTCGGTGCCAACTTTGGTTTCTTTGTAAAATGCAACAAGAACATAGGTTGAAAATGATGCTAACTCCAAACCGATAAACAAGACAAACAAATCCTGTGCTAAAGCAACAACAGACATCCCAAGACCGCATGTAAGCATCAAAATGTAGAAATCGGCTTGTCTTCGATTGTTGTATAAATCATCATTAGATAGGTTCGGACCTACGCCCCGAACCTCTAGTCGATTCATCGACGCAAAGGCAGCAAGTGTCAATGCACCAAAGAAAATCAGCTCAAATACCCGGCTGAATCCATTGACTAACATTAGTTGCTTACCAGACTCCGTAACGATTGCGGTTCTGTCGACCCCATCTTGAAATGACAACATAGTTTGAATAAAAGCCGCAAATAGCGTTACAGTAGCTATCCATGCTGGTAGTTTTGGGTTACTGGTCACCCTAAATCGATCACCGCCCAACAGCCACATCACTCTTTTCTGGGTTCCAGGAATTCTGAATGTACCCTTACCTAAATTTGGCAAGATGATGAGCGCAATTAGACCGGCAAACAGAATTAATTCTGGACACAGCGCTGCGATGAAACCTTCAGCGAACGGCTCAATTTGTTTCATTTCTGAGATATTACGCACCCCCTTTGCCAACGAATTTGATTAATCCCTCGAAAAACTGCTTTGTCCAATCGTCCATCATGTCGAGACCTATCCACGGCATTATTCCGAATAAAATCGTGAAAAACGCTAAGATAAGCATAGCAAATTTCTCTGAATCAGATATGTCTGGAATAGGCTTACCAACCATATTGGCAGGAGGTTGGCCATGCTCTCCACCCTCGAAGATTGTCCTTTGCATTGACCACAAATAGTAAGCCGCGGTTAAGGCAAGAACCAACGCAGGACCAACCATCCACCAAATACTCCAACCGTCGATCGAAATCATGTGCCACAACGCAATTAGCATCATTATTTCAGCAACGAAACCGGCTAATAGTGGCAGACCAAGTGATGCCATCCAGCCGAACATCATCGATGTTGCCAACCAAGGAGAATGTCTAGCCATACCGCGCATAGCACCTATTTCCATGCTGTGATAATGATGTTTGAATGCCCCGCACACTGCAAACAGCATCGGGCTAATGATTCCGTGAGCGAACATCATGAATAACGCCGCAGCCCAGCCCATCGGCTGCATAGTAGCAATGCCAATGAGAATCACTCCCATGTGAGATACTGAGGAATAGGCAACCATTTTCTTGAGATTTGTTTGACCCAGACAAACTATTGCACCCCAAACTAAAGAGACCATGCCAATAATCATCAAAGCCAGTTGGAAGTGATACAATGCATGTGGGAACAGACTGATTGGCAAGCGGAACATTCCGTATGCACCCATCTTTAGCATTACTCCAGCAAGAAGCATTGAGCCGCCTGTAGGAGCTTGAACGTGGGCATCAGGTAGCCAGGTATGGAACGGCACCGCAGGAAGTTTTACCAAGAAACCAATCATCAACATAACGAACAGGATTTTTTGCATCTTGGCACCAAGATACCAGTTATCGCCCAGATTGTTATCGCTAGCATTGTCAATGAGTTCCGGAATTGAAAAACTCCTACCAGTCATGGTTCCGGAGTAATTTAGGGTGTTTGGGTCTTGCAAGAAATACAGGGTAATCAGCCCTAACAGCATAATCACTGAAGCAGTGAAGGTGTAAATGAAGAATTTTTGCGAGGCATATTTTCGGTCCTTACCGCCCCACTTCAAGATTAGGAAAAACATCGGAATCAGGGTTAATTCCCAAAATACGTAGAACATAAACAGGTCAAGTGAAACAAACACGCCAATTAGTGCGCCGCCCATCATCAACAATAGTGGGAAGTAGGTTGCCCCACTTTTCTCATTCCAAGTCGCTATGATGGTTACTGGTAGCAGGAACGTCGTCAGCCATACCATTGGGAAAGACAGCGCATCGAGGCCGACTGCCCAATGGATACCTAAGCTTTCAATCCAAGAATAAGTGAATTGATATTCGTAATCGTTGAATGCAATATTCATCCAACTAACACTGCCGAAGAATTGGAAGAACATTCCGGTAGTTATTACCAGCATAATTAACGAGAATACCAGGCAAGCCATCCTTATTGGCCCGACCAAGCGTTGCCGCATCCGTTCAGTGCCATTAGCGACAAAAGCCAGCAATACCATGCTAGCAATTAGCGGGAAAGCGACTAGTGGAATAGAAATCCAATCGTTCAATCAAGACACCCCCCACAGTAAGAAAAATATCGCCAAAGCACCGACTGAGACCATTAGAATGTAGTCGCGCGCAGAACCCGTCGTCATCGAGCGAATGACCTTGGAAACCGATTGGCTGCCAGACTCTATCTTCTTGATTACCCCATCAACTACATTCTTGTCCGTCTCAGCTGATTTATCAGAAAATCCAGCGACGATTTTTAGCATTGCCATATCGTAGTAATGGTCAAAGTAAAGCCGATTCTCCAGCGCCTTGGAAAGACCGGATTTGGCAACTGAACTATTATCGAAATTGAACCTGTCAAATACCCACGCATTTAATTTAATTATTGGCTTCATCCAAGGTTTTACTTTCTC
>DALZ01000167.1:0-3473 GCA_002496955.1 Euryarchaeota archaeon UBA128
TCCATCGGTGGCATAGGTGGCATTCCCGGAGGTGCGGGAGGTGCATCTACTGGAGTCTCAGTTGGTGGCATGGGTGGCATAGGTGGCATAGGTGGCAGTCCAGGGGGCATAGGCGGTTTTTCTTCTGACATCTCAATTCCTCTGCGCGCTATAGCAATGCGGCATCTATGCCATCTCTGCATAGCACATAACCATTATGGCCAAAGGTTTGATAATTTCAGACCAATTTTACTACTAAATTGAGATATTTACAATCAAGTTGATTTATTAGACTATTAAGCGGTGGTCATGGTAGGTCTTGATAGCGGAACCCCACCCGTGATTTTCGTTGTTGGCACAGCTGGTGCAGGCAAATCATCTCTGGTTACAGCATTCCAGCGCTGGTCTAGATTTTTAGAGACTGATGCAATAGCGGTAAATCTAGATCCGGGTGCAGAGAGAGTTCACTACGATGCGGAGTTCGATGTTCGTGACTTAATATCTCTAACTGAAGTGATGACTGAATATGATTTGGGACCTAACGGAGCACAAATTTTAGCGGCTGACTTATTGGCTGCGCAGGCCGGTGATGTGGCAGACCAGTTACACTCATTATCCGGTGAATTAATGATTGTTGATACTCCCGGGCAAGTGGAATTATTTGCCTTTAGAGAGGCTAGTAACCACTTGATTGAGGTTCTTGGCAGGAATCAATCTGCTATCATATATTTGTTTGACCCAATGTTATCACGTTCACCATCTGGGTTCGTATCTCAAATGCTGCTTTCTAGTATCGTAGAGTTTAGACTTGGTTTGCCAACCAAGAACTTTCTTTCAAAGTCTGATTTATTAGAACCTGAGGAGTTAGAAAAAATTCTAGAATGGTCCGAGCGACTTGAAATCCTTGAAATGGCCCTGTATGACGAGGCCGGTGGGCAAAGGACTGAATTCGCTATCAATCAATTAAGGATGATGCAAGAATTCGCTCAGGCACCGGGTCTGACTCCTCTCTCATCAGAGTTGGAAGAGGGTCTTGCTGACGTGTTGACATTTGCTCAAGCATTGTTTGGTGGTATGAGTGATGCTAGAGACGGTTTTGCGCAAGATATCGAACATGAAAAAAACTGATTTTACGTCAAGAAATCTTAGAAGCCTTCTCGAACACGCAGTTCTATGACAAGACACTTATTGGCAATAGATGATGTTGAAGATGACTTTGAGATGATTCTCAAGTGGGCTGTTGAATTCAAGCGATTGTGGAAAGAAGGCGACGATGTCGCAGTCAATTTCATGCCGCTGGACACCATGGCGGTAGGTTCCATCTACGAGAAGCCCAGCACTAGAACACGGGTATCGTTTGAAGTTGGAATCAATAGATTAGGTGGCTACCCACTAACACTGCTTAAAAATGATATCCAACTGGGAAAATCAGAAACAGTCGGTGATACCTCTCAAGTCTTGTCACGATTTCTTGGAGCCATGACCTACCGGTGCTTCGCTCATGCAGATGTTGCAGAATTAGCGAATTATGCTGATGTTCCAGTACTGAATGCACTGTCTGACAAACACCATCCTTGTCAAGCAGCAGCTGACTTGATGACGATTATGGAGCATTTTATCTCGACAGATGGAGTCAAGGTTGCATGGGTTGGTGACGGGAACAATGTTCTACATGATTTGATGCTCGCATGTGCCATGCTTGGCATTGACATACACTATGCTATCCCTGAAGGTTATGAACCCGCTGAGGATGTTGTTAAGCGTACAATTGACATAGCCACCAAAAATGGTAGTAAGGTAATCGCTACAAATGATCCCGTAGAAGCGGTTAGCGATGCAGACGTGGTATACACTGATGTTTTTATCTCGATGGGTGAAGAACACATGAAAGATAAGATGGCATCATTCGATGGTTTCCAAGTAAACGAGAAACTAGTTAGTCACATGAATGATGAATGGAAATTCATGCATTGCTTACCAGCCCATCGCGGTGATGAGGTTACAGATTGGGTGATGGATCATGAAAACTCCATCGTCTTTGATCAAGCGGAAAATCGAATGTGGGCTCAAATGTCACTACTTGCTTACTTAGTAAGTTTCGAGGCATGGGAAACTATGGGTGAATTCATGGGAATTGGCTAATCACAACTGCATCGGTACGATAAATCCAATCAATCCCAGAAGCATTGCAATGCGTATTTTTGATGCGGCTTGATAATCTCTGCCTTCTGCTAACTCCCTATTCAAGGTAATCAACATCAAAATTGCCGGTGTTTGAAATATCAATTGGTTAAACTCAAATGGACCTTTCCAATATGGAATGTATAAGCAAACCAATGCAGCCATGACTATCACATATGCTAGCATTCTTGATTTGACTAATCCATAAGTCATTGGCAGTGTTGTTCTATTACCTTCATCTGCTTCCATATCTTGGCAATCTTTGATAATCTCCCTAGCTAAATTAGCAAAGAATACCAAAGCAGCAGTCCACCATACCAGAGGTGTCCAGAGATTCCCAACACTCGATGCACCGTAAAGGATTACCGCACCTACCATGATAGAAATCGAAATATTACCCTTCAAGCCGGTATTTTTCAATGTTGGACCGTGGTCATAGGTTGTCATCAATGTCACAGCAGTTGCATAGATAGCAATCAATTCGATAGGTGATTTGCCATCCGCATGCAAGAAATATGCACCAATTAAAACACATGTTACGCTTAATGTCCACAGCACATAAACAAACCTTCTGGCATTGTCTAGTGTGATGCTTCCTGATGCTAGGGGTCGGTCAGGATGTGCGTCACGATCGATTTCTACATCCTTGAGATCGTTCATTGAATTACCTGCGCCGATGAAGAAAATAACCGCCAGAATTTGTGAAATAACTTCAGGTAATTGTTCAGTTGCCCAAGTATCACCTGTTGCAAATTGTGCACCAAGAGGAACGGTTATTGAGGCCAATAGGACATTTTTCATGCGCATCAATTGGAGATACGCTGGTATGCCGCCGCCCATGGTCGGTGGAGTGCTGGTCAGGATTTGATGTTGTTCGTTAGGAAGCCATCGACCATACACATACTCTGGTTCTAAAACCGCCTACGTCGGTTCCTTCATCGAAACCTACTTTGGAGAATCGGCTATCTCTTGCCAGCACATTGCCAAGCTGATTCATAGTGGCTCCCCAGCGGAAACGTTTGTTGACATGTTCCAGAATAGTTGTAGTGTTTGCTTCACCAACTGAACTCAGGAAATCGACAATCTCGGTTCGTAATCTGCGAGTTCTGCTCATCAAGCTTCACCTCGGTTGCTGCGTACTCTTCTAACTAAACCGTAGATAGTTGATGAGTAAACCGGTTCTAATCTTTTTGTTCCTGGTATGTGTATTGGTTGCCACCCAACAGCGGCAGAATGGGATGGGATTCTACCGCTGGGGTGGGCGAATTTTGTGGTCAGTTTGTTAGTCCAAACTGTGTTATTTGATTCCGATT